>JBEKAL010000065.1:0-15190 GCA_050015935.1 Roseiarcus sp. | reverse complement strand
TGCTGAAACTCAGGGAGCGATTGGGGAAAAGCCAGATCGTCGCGCTGGTGAATGTCCATAGCCGCCATAACGGGCAGACACTAGCCCTGGTGGGTGTCTGCGTCAACCGGATAGGCAGAGTTTGTTCGTTGTATTATGACGAGACGATGTATTGCGGACTTGCTCTTCGCTTAAGAGCGGAAAAAGCCGTAGACGCCGAGCGTGACGCCGACTGCCAGAAATTGCGCGGATCTGGCTATACGCAAGAGCAAATTGCCAACTGGCCGCCGCCCGTCCTCGATGCGGCAAGGAATATCGTTGGCAATGGCTGCGATAAGGCCACACTCGACAAATGGATTAACGAGCAAGCTTCGAAGTGGTAGGCGTTCGAGGGACAAGCGTTTCTCCCGTGACGGCGGCGAGACCTCACGCGCGCCGCCGGGCCGATCGTCAAAGCGCCGGCGCCGATGCGCCGACCGCCTCGTAAACGTCATAAGAGTCGGCTTCGCCCGCCGCGTGAGCAAGCAGGCGATAGGAGCGCGCGAGAACGTCGACGACGACGAGCCAATTCGCGGCGAGGTCGCAATAACCGCCGATTCTGCGATCGGCGACGACGATGTAACGGGGTCGGGTCGCCAGCGCTTCGACGAGGCGGACGCGGCCGGCGCCGGGAAATTCGCAAAGCGTGTGTCCCGGGAAAAAATACGCCGTCGGCGGCGGCAGATTCGTCGCCGTATAGAGCCAGCCGCTGCGATTGACGACGAAGAGCTTGTCGCCCGGCGCCGGCCCGCTGTCGCGGATCGCCGCTGCGGCCTCGGCGATCGCATGCGTCTCTTGGGGCGCCCTGAATTCGCCGGCGCGAATTTCGCCGGCGCGAATATAGAGCGCCGCCGCGACCGCCGCGAGCCCCACCATCGCCAGGCGAACCGCCGGCGCGATCCTCGCCAAGGCCGGAGGCGCGAAGACAACGACAGCGCCCGTCAACAACAGGCCGGGCGCCAGGGTCGGCCCGAGATAGTTTTCGGCGATCGCGCGCTGAATCGCCACGGCGAGACTCGCGAGCGCGAACCATAGCGCCAGCGCGCCGAAGGGAAGGCCCGGCGCCGCCCTGGCGAGCGCGCTTCGGCGCATCAACGCGAGGCAAGCGAGGCCGAATATCGGCATCACGCTCCGCTGCAGCGGCAGGTAGCGCATGACGCCCGTCGCGAAGGAAAGACCCTCGCCGTCGCTCGCCGGACGGCGCAAGGCGTTGAGGATCGTGTCGGCGATCAGCGGGCCGGCGGCGCCGTGGCCGGCGAAATAGAGGAGAAAGCCCAGAGGCGCGGCGGCCGCGGCAGCCAAGAAAGCCGCCGCAGCCTCGATCCTGCGGGGCGCGGCGTCCGGCGCGCGCAGCACAATCGCCGGCAGCGCGACGGCCTCGAAGACGGCGGTCTGCTTGACCGCGCCGGCCGCGCCGATGGCCAGACCCGCCAACAGCGCTCTCTTGACGATCGGCAATGGCGACAGCGCGGCGAGAAACGCGAGCGTCGTCAGGGCGGCCAGCGGCGGATAGGCGTCATTGCCCGACACGACTTCGGAAAGGAAGGGATAGAGCGTCGCGGCGAAAACGCCGAGCGACGTGGAGCCGAAGCGACGGCCGAGAAAAAACAAGTTCGTCGCCGTGACGGCGTCGCAGAAGATCGCGACCGCCCGCAACGTATCGAGACTGGGGCCCAGCAGCGATTCCGCGACGGCGACAAGCGCGAACAAGCCCGGCGGCTTGATGTCGAAAGCGCCGACGTAGGGCAGCGCGCCGCGCGTCCACAGATGGGCGACCTCGATGTAGAAGGCGTCGTCGGGACCATCCACTCGACGCAACGGCAGGCGCAAGACGAAGGTCCAGATCAGCGCGGCGCCAAACGCCGCGAGAACGCGGACGGCGCGGCCCGCCGCCGGACTTCGGCCGAGCGCGGCGGCGACGCCGAAGCGCGGGAACGGGCTTTGATGACCGGCGAACGTCATATCGTCGACCGAACCGATGGGCGGCGTGCGATTTCCAGGTTGTCTCCAACGCGTCGAGGCAAGCCGTAGTTCGAAAATATTAAGCGCTCATTGCGCCGGCGCCGATGCGCTGACCGCCTGGAACACGTCAAAAGAGTCGGCCTCCCCCGCGACGTGCGCGATCAGGCGATAAGAACGCTTCAGCACGGCGTCGACGATCCTCCAGCGGTCCTTCTGTTCGCAGACGTAATGGATGCGTCGATCGGCGATGACGATATAGCGCGGCGCCGCCGCCAGGATTTCGGCGAGGAGGCTCGGGCCTTTCTCCTGAAAGTCGCAAAGCGTGTGGCCGGGGTAGAAATATTTCGTCGGCGGCGGCAGCTCGAGAGCGCCGTAGAGCCAAGCGCCGCGATTGACGACATAGAGCTTATCTTGGCTGGTCGGGCCGCTCGCTCGGATCGCCGCCGCCGCCGCATTGAGCGCGCCGGTCTCCTGGCGAACGGAAAGGTCGTTGCCGGGAATGGCGAGCGCGGTCGCGATCGAAGCCAAGGCGAGCGCGCCGAGGCGCAGCGCCGAGGGGATGCGCTCAAGCTCGGGCGTCGCTCGGGTCACGCACAGCCCCGCCAGGAGCAAGCCCGGCGCGAGCGTCGGGCCGAGATAGGTGATCGCGATCGCGCGCTGCGCCAGGATCGACAGGGTCGCGAAGGCGAACCAGGCTTCGAGCGCGCCGAGCGGCGCGCCGGGGACCGCTTTGACCAGCGCGCGCCGTCGCAGCAGCGCCAGACAGGCGAGCGCGAAGATCGCGACGACGCTCTTCTGCAAGAGAAAGAAACGGCCCACGCCGTCGAGAAAGGTCAAGCCCTCGCTGGCGCTCGCGGGGCGGCTCAGCGCGCCCAGCAATGCGTCGTCGATGAGCGCCTGCGCGGCGCCGTGGCCTGCGAAATAGACGAGAAAGCCCAGCGGCGCGACGCCCGCTCCCAGCGCGAAGGCGAGCGCCGCGCCGCCGCGCCGCCCCGCGCCGTCGGGCGCGCTCGCGAGGATGATGAGCAGCGCGACGGCCTCGAAGCCAGCGGTCTGCTTGACCGCGCCCGCCGCCCCGATGAGGAGCCCGGTCAAGGCGGCTCTCTTCATCAAGCTCAGCGGCGACAGCGCGGCGAGGAAGGCGAGAATGGTCAGCGCGGCGAGCGGAGAATAGGCGTCGTTGCTGGTTACGAGTTCGCTGAGGATGGGATAGAGGATCGCGGCGAAGACGCCGACCGCGGGGGCGCCGAAGCGGCGGCCGAGAAAGAACAACGAGGCGGCGGCGATCGCGTCGAACGCCACCGCGACCGCCCGCAGCGAGTCGAGGCTCGGCCCCAGCAACGTCTGAGCGGCGGCGACAAGGGCGAAGAATCCGGGCGGCTTGACGTCGAACGCGCCGACATAGGGCAAAACGCCGCGGGTCCACAAATGCGCGACCTCGACGTAAAACGCGTCGTCGAGGCCATCCATGCGGCGCAGCGGCGAGCGAACCAGCAAGGTCCACGCCAGAGCCGCGCCATAGACCGCCAGCGCGGCGACGACGGGAGAGCGGCTGGCTGGTCGCGCAAAAGGCGCCGCCGAGCGCGCCGGCAAGGGCAGGACTTGATCCGCGACAGGGGTCATCGAGCGATCCAGCCGAAAGCGCGCCGGATTCGGGCGGGGCGAGCGGCGAAGCGCGGCTTTCCGGGTTTGACGCCGTCGGCGCGCCGAGTTTGGCGAGGGAAAGGTAAGCGCCAAATCGTGAAGCGCCCGTAAAGGCCGCGATCGCGCCCCCCATTGGCGGCGCAACGCTTCGTGAGCGAGCCCGCGCGCAAGACCGCTCAAACGCGCCGCTTCGCTCGACGAGGCCGAAATCGACGTCCTCGCCTTGACGCATTTCCCCAGCGAGCATCGGGCCGAAATAAGCTCGCGCCGCGCCCTTGCCTCCCGTCGCATTCGCGCGCAAATTCCTCGGCCCCGACCGGCAGCGAGATCCGACCCATGAACCGACGCGATTTTCTCTTCGCCGCCGCCGCGGCGACGACCGGCATGGCGTTCGGCGCGCCCGCCCGCGCTAACGTGTCCACGCCTTTCGACTGGAGCCTCTGGCCGCCGATGACCGGCCGCGAGGCCTTCGTCGCCTGGATGAAGGAGAAGCGCGGCGAGGGCGCCGGGTTCTTGGGCCAGCGCTGGGACCGCTATCTGCAATTGATCGCGCACGCCGACGTCTGGGACGAAACCGACAAGCGCGCCTTCCTGATGGCGCCGCGCGAGGAATTCGTCACCGCGGAAAATCTTTCGCGCGCCTACGAATGGCATTACCTCAACATCGGTTTCGGCGTCACCATCACCGGGCCGCACACCGTCGCGCGCATGACCAACGCGCTCGCCGTCAAGCGCGGCGACAAGGTGTTGGAGATCGGCACCGGCTCAGGCTACCAATCGGCCCACCTGAGCTATCTCACCGATCGGCTGTGGTCGATCGAGATCATCCCGGCGCTGGCGCAGCGCACCCGCGCGCTCTACGATACGCTGATCGCGCGCGGCTACGTCGAATACCGCGCCATTCAGACCAAGAACGCCGACGGCTATTACGGCTGGAGCGAGGCGGCGCCGTTCGACAAGATCATCGTCACCTGCGGCATCGACCACATTCCGCCGCCGCTGCTGCAACAGCTCGTCCCCGGCGGGACCATGGTCATCCCGGTCGGGCCGCCCGGCGCGCAGCACGTGATCAAGGCGGTCAAGACCCAGGGGCCGGACGGGGTCTTCGCAGTGACCCGCACCGACATCTACGGCGGCGCGATCATCCCGTTCGTGCCGTTCACCGGCGGGCACCAGAGCTGACCCCTCGCGCTCCGGGAATTTCGGGCGCCTAGACCACCTTGCCGATCAGCGCGCCGATCCCCGCCGTCACCGCCATCGCGAGCGCGCCCAAGGACGCCACGCGCAGCGTCGGCTTGACGATCCGCGCGCCGCCCATCCAGGCGCCGAGCGCGCCGAGCGCAGCGAGAAACCCCAAGGCGGCCAGAAAAACCGCTCCGACCGTCGCCCCGCGCGGCGCTGCGAAGGCGACGAGCGTCGGCATCGCGGCGCCCGTGGAAAAGCTGATCGCCGAAGCGAAAGCCGCCAGAATCGGATTGGCGCTCCGGGCGTCGGAAATGCCGAGTTCGTCGCGCGCGTGCGCGCTCAGGGCGTCCTTGGCCATCAACTGCTCGGCGACCTGACTCGCCAGCGCGGGCGCCAAGCCGCGCCGCTGATAGATCAGCGTCAGCTCCCGTGTTTCGACTTCCGGCGTATTCTCCAGCGAATGTCGCTCGCGTTCGAGATCGGCCGCCTCGGAATCGGCCTGCGAGCCGACCGAAACATATTCGCCCGCCGCCATCGCCATCGCGCCCGCCGCCCAGCCCGCCGCCGCGGCGGTGAGGATTTCGCCGCGCGGCGCGCCGGCGGAGGCGACGCCGACGATCAGACTCGCGATCGAAATGATGCCGTCGTTGGCGCCGAGCACGGCCGCGCGCAGCCAGCCGGCCCGGTTGATGAAGTGGGCGTCGGCCTGCGGCATCGAGGCAGCTCCCGCGAAGGCGGTTCGGCGCTACGCGGATATCACGCGAGAACGACGAAAGAAACGCCATTCGCAAAATCGTCGCGCGCCGCTTCCGCGCGCCGCGCCGCGGCCCATTGCGAAAAATCGATCATCTGCCGAAATTTCGCCCGGCGCGGTCGCGGCCAACCGAATCAGCCGCGAATCCTCGACCGCCGCGTCGAGCGCGCCTGGGACGTCACGACGATCTTGCGGAAATCGAATTTCTGACCATTATTACGCGCGGTCCTGCCTGTGTCCCGATGTGAACTGCGTGAAGCGGAGCGCGTCCATGCCGATCGGCAAGTTCCTTTACTTCGGCGATTTTGCCGTGATCCCCGTTGCGGTGCTGCTGTTCGCCGGCGTCGCCCTTTTTGATCGCGGCCTCGAAGCGGCGCTGGCGTGGGCGTTGAGCCTGATTGTCGGAATCGTGGTCTGGACGCTGATCGAATATCTCGTTCATCGTTTCCTCTACCACGGCGCGCCGATCCTGACGGCGCTGCACGACGCGCATCATCGCGATCCCGCCGCCTACATCGGCGTTCCGTCCTTCTTGTCCAGCGGATTGATCGTCGCGGTCTGCTACCTGCCGCTGCGCGGCTACGAGCCGATCCTCGCCGCCGGCTTCACCAGCGGCATGCTCATCGGCTATGCCGGCTACATGTTCGTCCATCACGCGACGCATCATTTCGCCATCGAGCCGGGCGACTGGCTCTACGAGGCGCGGGTGCGGCACATGGCGCATCATTATCACGACGACGCCAATTTCGGCGTCAGCGTCGGTTTCTGGGATCGCGTATTTCGCACGCGCGGCGCCCGGCGCGACCGGACGGCGAGAGCCTGAGGCGACGCGCGGCCGCCTCGGCAGGCCGCGCAATTCCCCCGGCGCCGGCGAAAGCCGCGTCGCCCGAACGGAAACGGCCGGGCGAAGTCGCCCGGCCGGCAGAGGTGCAACTCACCGCAAACCTGCGGGGAAAGCGCTCAGTTCGGCCAGCAGCGACGGCCCTCGGGTCCAATGCGGCGGCCGCGCAGGCAAAGCCGGTTCACCGCGAAGGGATGGCGGTGGCCCCCGGGGCCGCGCCAGAATCCCGGTCCGCAGCCCTCGGCGACGAGGGTGACGGCGGGGCTCCTGTCGACAGACGGAACGGTCATGGCGGCCTGCGCCGAGGCGGCGAGGCCGACGGCCGACAACGCTCCAAGGAACAATTTCGACATCACTGCGCTCTCCCTTGAGTTGCGCCCCTTTCGCGCCTGCATCCGGCTCGAGGCGACGCGGGAATCCCATGCCCGTCGGGCCGCTCGCGCACAATCCGCGAAACCGCGCGGACGAACGGCGCCTGAAGCCCGACTCGCGACGCGATTGCCGCCCGCGCGGTTTCTGGTGTAGTCGTGAAGTCTCGCGGCGGCGGATTGGCCAGGCGCCGCCCCAGAGAATGGTCGTGCCGCAATTGAACACTCCGCTGCTCGATCGGATTCGAACGCCGGCCGATCTGCGCCGGCTGCCGGTCGGCGATCTGCGACGACTCGCCGACGAATTGCGCGCGGAAACGATCAGCGCCGTCTCGGTGACCGGCGGGCATCTCGGAGCGGGACTGGGCGTCGTCGAACTCACCGTGGCGCTGCATTATGTTTTCGACACGCCGCGCGACCGGCTGATCTGGGACGTCGGGCACCAGGCCTATCCGCACAAGATTCTCACCGGCCGGCGCGATCGCATCCGCACGCTGCGCCAGGGCGGCGGCTTGTCGGGCTTCACCAAGCGCGCCGAGAGCGAATACGACCCGTTCGGCGCCGCCCATTCCTCGACCTCGATTTCGGCCGGCCTCGGCATGGCGATGGCGCGCGATCTCTCGAAACGCGACAACGCCGTCATCGCGGTGATCGGCGACGGCGCGATGTCGGCCGGCATGGCCTACGAGGCGATGAACAACGCCGGCGCCTTGCATTCGCGCCTGATCGTCATTCTCAACGACAACGACATGTCGATCGCGCCGCCGACCGGGGCGATGTCCGCTTATCTCGCGCGCCTGGTCTCGAGCCATGCCTATCGCTCGCTGCGCGACGTCGCCAAGCAACTGGCGCGCCGCCTGCCGAAGTTCTTTTACGACAAGGCCAAGCGCACCGAGGAATTCGGCCGCGGCTTCTGGACCGGCGGCACCTTGTTCGAGGAGCTCGGCTTTTTCTACGTCGGGCCGATCGACGGCCACAATCTCGCCCACCTGCTGCCGATCCTGAAAAACGTGCGCGACATGCCGGACGGGCCGGTGCTGGTCCACGTCGTCACCAAGAAGGGCAAGGGCTATCCGCCCGCCGAGGCCGCCGACGACAAATACCACGGGGTCAACGCGTTCGACGTCGTCACCGGCGCGCAGGCCTGCCCCAAGAGCAATGCGCCGACCTACACCGAGGTGTTCGCCGATTCGCTGGTCGCCGAAGCGGCGCGCGACGACAGAATCGTCGCCGTCACCGCCGCCATGCCGCAGGGCACCGGCCTCGATCGTTTCGCCGAAGCCTATCCCGAGCGAACGTTCGACGTCGGCATCGCCGAGCAGCACGCCGTCACCTTCGCGGCGGGCCTCGCCTGCGAAGGCTACAAGCCGTTTTGCGCGATCTACTCGACCTTCCTCCAACGCGCCTACGATTCTGTCGTGCACGACGTGGCGATCCAGAACCTCCCCGTGCGCTTCGCCGTCGATCGCGCAGGGCTGGTCGGCGCAGACGGCGCCACGCACGCCGGGGCGTTCGACGTCGCCTATCTGACCTGCCTGCCCAATATGACGGTGATGGCGGCGGCCGACGAAGCCGAACTCGTCCACATGGTCGCCACCTGCGCCGCCCATGACGACGGCCCGATCGCCGTGCGCTATCCCCGCGGCGAAGGCGTCGGCGTCGAGGCGCCGGAGCGCGGCGTTCCGTTGCCGATCGGCAAGGGGCGCGTGCTGCGCGAGGGAACGCGGGTCGCGATCCTTTCGCTGGGGACGCGCCTCGCCGAGGCGCTGAAGGCCGCCGAAGTTCTCGCCGCGCGCGGCCTTTCGACCACCGTCGCCGACGCGCGCTTCGCCAAGCCGATCGATCGCGAGCTCGTTCTCAGCCTCGCCGCCGGCCACGAGCTGCTGATCACGATCGAGGAGGGCTCGATCGGCGGCTTCGGCTCGCATGTCATGAGCCTGCTCTCGGAAAGCGGCGCGCTCGACAACGGTCTCAAGGTCCGGGCCATGACTCTGCCCGACGTGTTTCAGAATCAGGACAAGCCCGAGCGGCTTTACGCGGCGGCCGGGCTCGACGCCAAGGCGATCGTCGCCAAGGCTCTCGCCGCGTTCGAAGCCGGCGGCGCGGCGAGCCTGATCGCATGAGCGGGTCCGAGCGCTCCGCCGAGGAGAGCGAGGACGACGGGCGCCGCGTCTTCGTCGGTCTCGCCGCGGCGATCGCCGTTCTCCTGCCGGCTCTGGCGCCGAGGCGGCTGACGGACGCCGTGCGCGGCGCGAGCGCAGCGAGCGCGGCGCCATCGTTCCTACGCGCGGTCTCGACCGCGCCGACCCGCGTCAGCCGATTTTAGGCAGCCAAATTTTACAGCTGCAATGTTCGGTGATGACGCCCGCGACGTCGAGGCACGTCGACGGCGCGCAGTAGAGGCGGCAATTGCCGCAACGATGGTCGCCGCGCGGCGAATCGCTGTAGCCGACGCAGGCCTGGGAAACTTTCGCGTTCGCGAGCGCTTTCCTCGAAGCAAGCATCGGCGCGACGCTCAACGCCCCGCCGCCGATCAGCAGCGTACGGCGGGACAGGCGGGCAAAACCCGTCTCTTCAACCTCGCGCGTCACGCGCCTACTGCCGTCAATGGCGGCGATGCAATCTTGCGCCTCCACAAGCTGAACTTGGAGGGCCGGGCGCCGCCGGCGGCGTGGGCGATTGTCGCAGGCCGGCCGTTCCGACGGTCGGCTCGCATCGGGGCCGGCTCACCGCCGTCGCCGCCGCCGAGGCGTTGAACTTGCGCGAGCCGCGCTCGTTCACAGCTGCGCGGTGCGCGGCAACTTGGTGACGTTGGTTTGCGGCGCCTCCGGCTCGGCGGGCTCGGCCGCGGTCGGCTCGCAGCGCCCCTCGCCGATCGTCGACGCCGCGCGGCGCGCCTGCTGACGCTCGGCTCGCGAAGCCTCCAGCGCCCCGTCGGCCAGTTGGCGTTCGGCGCGCAGGCGCGCGATCTCGTCCTGAAGCGCGGCGGTGCGGCGCTCCAATTCTTCTTTCGCCCGCTGCCGGCCGCTGGTCGCTTCTTCGACGCGGGCCGTCAGTTGCTCGATCCTTCGCGTCGCTGATTGCAGCGCGGCCTCTTTGGCCCTGGCGCTTTCCGTCAGACCGTTGACCTGATCGGCCAGGGTCCCGCGGACGCGCTCCAGGCTGACGGCGCGTTCATTGGCGGCGGCGAGATCGTCCTTCTGCGAGTTCGCGGTCTTTTCGAGACTGTCGATTTGGATGCCGTTTTCCATCAATCGGCGCTCCGCGGCGCGCAACTCGTCGATCTTCTCGCGCAACTGGCTGCGCGCCTGATCGAGAATCCTGTTGGTGACGTCGACGCGTCCGCGCACGGCGTGAACGGTGTTGCTGAGCGCGGCGATTTCGGAGCGGCTGCGCTCGACGTGCTCGAGATGCTTGGCGCGCAGGTTCGCGTGCGTCGACTGCTCCTCCGCGAGCGCCTGGTCCAGCTCGGCGATGCGGTGTTTGTCCTGATCGACCTGCGTTTCGTAATCCGCGATGCGCTTGTTGGCGACGTCGAGACTGCTCGAAAGACTTTGCGACGTTTCGCGCAGCGTCGCGTTCTCCTGCGACAGCAGCGCCCATTGGTCGCTCGCCTCCTTGAGCGAAAGCTCCTGGCTCGCCAAGCTTTCATCCTTGCTCGACAGTTCCTCCTTCAACCGCCGGATTTCGTCGGCCTGGGCGGCGTTCTGGCGCGTCTCGACATCGAGATTGCGTTCGAGCTTCTCCTTGGCGGCGCCGCGCTCGCGCAGGTCGAGTTGCGCCTCGCTCAGCGCGGCTTCGATGCGCTGGCCGCGCTGCCCCATTTCGCGATTTTCCCGCAGCAGCGCATTTCTTGCTTCCGCGACCCGGTCACGTTCCTCGAGCGCCGCCGCATGGCGCGCGCTCAACCCTTGATGCGCGTCTTCCAGGATGGAGAGCTTGACTTTCATTTCATGCATGCGCGCCTTGGTCGCCTCGAATTCCGTCAGCAGCTCCGAGAGCGGCGACAGCAAACCGTGGAACAAGCCCTTCACTTGATCCAAATGTTCAAATCCGTGCTCGACCTCCTCGATCTGGTTGCGCAGAGTCTCGTTCTCTACGCCGATCGCTTCGAGCGATGCGTTCGGCGAATAGCGCAGCGGCGCGACGCTGGCGGCCTGCGGCGCCGCGCTGGCGGCGCCCAGCGCGGCGATCGCGCCTTGCCACGCCGCCAAGTGATCGGAGGGCTGAATGAAATTGACGACCTGATCCCAAAACGCGCTCATTGCACCCCCCCGTCGCGTGACAACCCGATTGAACCGGCCGAAATGCTCAAGGAAACGCGAGCGATACACGAAAGCGGTTCGGCGTTTTCGCAGCCGATATTGAAACGCTCACGCTTCGCGGGACGCGCGGCGCCCCGAGCCGTCGCGGATGCGGCGCGCCCCGCAAAAGTCCCGCTCGCGATGCGCCCTCCAGTTGAGCGCAGTTAACTAACGCAACCTATACGTGTCAAGAACGCCTATCGGACAAACCGGTGCATAAGATCCCGGCCGCTCGCGGCGCTTAAGAACGCCCCTCAAATTCAACGGATGCGGTCGGTCCAATGAGCGTCGTCGCCGCGCGAACCGGCGCCGTCGACGTCCGTGACGGCGCGAACGCGAAGAAAGCGCGCCGGAACTGCAATCGCGATCATCGGCCGACGGCTGCGCCGACAGACCCGCTTCGAGAGCGGCGGCGCCCTTGGCCGCCCGCGATTGACTTGGCGCGCGGCGCGTGCCTATAAGCGCCGCGCGCGACGGCGAGGCCGCCGCCAGACATTTTCCCGGCACGTCCGACGGCCCCATCAAGGGGGCGACGCGGCGAGGTCGGGAGTTGGCTGTCGGGAAAGGCCTTGGCGCTTTCCCCCTTGATTTCTCGGTTCTTGGAGTGCCAGACGTGAAGCGGACTTATCAACCGAGCAAACTCGTTCGCAAGCGCCGCCATGGCTTTCGCGCGCGCATGGAAACGGTCGGAGGCCGCAAGGTGCTGAACGCGCGTCGCGCCCACGGCCGCAAGCGCCTTTCGGCTTGACCCGCCCCGCGGCTGCAGAGGCGCCGCGCCAGAGAATCCCGATGATGGAGCCTGACGCCTTGGGCGACGACGCAAGGCGAGCCGCCGGCCAGCCTCCCTTATGGGGACGCCTGAGGCGCCGGGCCGAGTTCCAGCGCGTGGCCCGGGGCCGTCGCGCGCAGGCCGAGACGTTCACGCTGCAGGCCAATCCGCGCGCCGATCCAAGCGCGGCGCCGGGGCAAGCGCCGCACGCGCGCGTCGGCTTCACCGTCACCAAAAAGATAGGCGACGCCGTCGAGCGCAATCGCATCCGCCGGCGCTTAAAAGAGGCGCTGCGCTGCGCCGACGCGGTTGCGCCGTCGCCGGACCATGATTACGTGCTGATGGCGCGCCGCGAGGCGCTGACGCGTCCCTTCGCCGCGCTGATCGCCGACATCGAACGAGCGTTCGCCCAAGTGAGCCGGCTCGAGCCGTCGCCCCGCGCCGCGGCCCGGCGCGGAGCGCCTATAACCGACAGAGAAAAGCGATCATGAACTCCGAGGACTCCCGCAACATCATCATGGCGATCGTCCTGTCGGTGCTCGTGCTGATCGCCTGGAATTATTTCTACGCCGCCCCGCAGTTGCAGAAGGATCGGCAGGCGCAGACCCAGACGCAGACGCAGACGCCGACGCCGTCGCACGGCAATCTCCCGACGCCGTCCGTCGGCGGCGCCGGCGCGATCGCGCCGCCGGGCGCGGCCCCGCTCGAAGGCGCGCCCAAGACCCGCGCCGAGGCGCTCGCCGCGAACCTGCGCGTCGCCATCGACACGGCGAGCCTGGGCGGTTCGATCGACTTGACGGGCGGCCTCGTCGACGACCTCGTGTTGAAGGCCTATCGCGAGACCATCGATCCCAACAGCCCCAACATCACATTGTTGTCGCCGCAGGGCGGACCTCAGCCTTATTGGGCCGAGACCGGCTTCGTCACCGACGCGCCGGGCGTGAAGACGCCGAACCGTCTGACCGTCTGGAGCGCGGATTCGACCAAGCTGACCGCCGACAGGCCGGTGACGCTGACTTACGACAACGGCGCCGGGCTGAAATTCAAGCGCGCCATTTCCGTCGACGACAAGTATATGTTCACGATCAAGGACTCGGTCGAGAACAGCGGCGCCGAGCCGGTTTCGCTGCGCCCCTACGCGTTGATCCTGCGTCGCGGCGCGCCGAAGGTCGCCGGTTACGCCGTGCTGCACGAAGGCTTCGTCGGCGTCATCGGCGGCGGAGGGGTGCAGGAAGTGACGTATTCCGGCATCGACAAGGCGACCGGCAAGGTCGACGCCTACACGGGCGACGGCGGATGGCTCGGCTTCACCGACAAATACTGGGGCTCGGCGATCATCCCCGACCAGAGCGAACCGATCGAGGCGCGCTTCTCGGCGAGCGGCGCGGCGCAGCCCGAGGACTATCAAGCCGACTTTCTCGGCCCCGCGTTGGCGATCGCGCCGGGCGCTTCGAGCGACGCCGTCACGCGGGTCTTCGCCGGTGCCAAGGAAGTTTCGACCATCGACGCTTACGAGGCCACTCTCGGCATCAAGAAATTCGATCTGATGATCGACTGGGGCTGGTTCTATTTCATCACCAAGCCGCTGTTTCGCCTGATCGACATCATCTATCATTACGTCGGCAATTTCGGCGTGGCGATCCTCATCGTCACGGTTCTGATCAAGCTCGCCTTCTTCCCGCTCGCCAATCAAAGCTATCGATCGATGGCGAAGATGAAGAAGATTCAGCCGCAGATCGCCGCGCTGAAGGACCTCTATCCCGACGACCGCGCCAAGCAGCAACAGGCCCAGATGGAGCTGTTCAAGAAAGAAGGCGTGAACCCGGTCTCCGGTTGCCTGCCGATGGCGATTCAGATCCCGGTGTTCTTCGCGCTCTATAAGGTGATCTTCATCACCATCGAGATGCGGCACGCGCCGTTCTTCGGCTGGATCAAGGATCTGTCCGCGCCCGATCCGACCAATGTGTTCACGCTGTTCGGGCTCATCCCCTGGGATCCGACGGCGGCGCCGATCATCGGTCACTTCCTCGCGCTCGGCCTCTGGCCGCTGATCATGGGCGCGACGATGTTCTTGCAGATGAAGATGAACCCCGAGCCGGCCGACCCCGTGCAAAAGACCATGTTCGCGTGGATGCCGGTCATTTTCACCTTCATGCTCGGCTCGTTCCCGGTCGGTCTGGTGATCTACTGGACCTGGAACAACACGCTGACGATCCTCCAACAGGGCTACATCATGTGGAAAGCCGGGGTGAAGGTGGAGCTCTGGGACAATTTGAAGAAGATGTTCCTTAAAGCACGGACGTCATGAGCGCTTCGCCGGGCGAAGCCAACTCGCCCGAGGCGATCGAGGCGGGGCGCAAGCTGTTCGCGGCCCCTTGCGAATTCTTCTTCGCCGCGGCCAAGTCCGACGGCCTGCCGCCGATCGGCGCGCCGGAAATCGCCTTCGCCGGCCGCTCGAACGTCGGCAAGTCGTCGCTGATCAACGCGCTGACCGGCCGGTCGGCGCTCGCGCGCGTTTCGCATACGCCCGGACGCACGCAAGAGCTGATCTTCTTCCATCTCGGCGATAGGCTCGATCTCGTGGACATGCCGGGATACGGCTACGCCGCCGTCGCCAAGCACAAGTCCGCCGCTTGGGGGGCGCTGGCGCGCGACTATCTGCGCGGGCGTCCCTCGCTCATTCGCGTCTTCGTGCTGATCGACGGCCGGCATGGCGTCAAGGACAGCGACGAGGCGACGATGACGACGCTCGACGCCGCGGCGGTGTCCTACGCGCTCGTACTGACCAAGCGCGACGAAGTGAAGGGCGCCGACCAGGGCGCGCGCGTCGCCGCGACGCTCGAAGCGCTACGCAAGCATCCGGCCGCCTATCCCGGAACGTTCTTCGCCTCGGCGCGCAGCGGCGAAGGCGTCGCGGAACTGCGCGCCCATATCGCAGGGTTGCTCGCCGAGCGGGGACAGAACGCGCCCTAAAGGGAAGGCCGATTGGAAGCGGCGGCGATATAATATGAGGAACTTGTCTCTTTTCGTTGACAACCGGCAATCGTCTCCTATAAGAGACAGATGATCGAAATTCGTCAGACGGCGGCTTTCCGAGACTGGCTCGACGGTCTGGCGGACGCACGGGCGGCGGAACGGATCGCTCAACGTCTTGTCCGTTTGCAGGCCGGCTTGTTCGGCGACGTCGGATCGGTCGGCGGCGGCGTGAGCGAGCTTCGCGTCGAATAGGGTATCCCCATCACTCCAGTGAGGCGAGCGGGCTGGTGTCTTCAACATTTCCGACGATGGTGGCGTACGTGGCCGGTCCGACGGCGACGGCCTGCTGAGCGAGCCTGTGGAAGAGCA
>JBEKAL010000064.1:0-15224 GCA_050015935.1 Roseiarcus sp. | reverse complement strand
CCCGCCAAACGGGGGACGCGACTTGAAGCAACGACGGACCGGGCTTTTTCGTCTCTGTCGGCCCTCCAAAGGTCGGCTTACCGAAGAGGCTTGTCTATCTTGCCGGGCGTGCGGAAGGGATTCTTCCCCTCCAAACGATGGCTGTGAATCTTGCCGACGGCGTTCGCCTGCGGCGGAAACATGGCTACGGCGCAGCATCTGATCGCGCGACGAGCGCTTCACGCGGCTCTCCGCCGCTTGTCGAAGCGCGAAGCGGGCGATCGCGGTGGCGGGTCAACGTCGACGGTTCGCGTCTCCAACGCGCGGCCGGCGGACGCATCGCCTCCGATCCCTTGCCTTGCCCAGCGCGGAAAAAAGCCCGCGCGACGGAGGATGCCGCTTTGACCGATCGCATCAAGGAATTCCTCGCCCGCACCAAAGAAGACGGCCCGCGTCTGGTCGTCGATCTCGAAGTGGTGCGCGAAAACTATCTCGGCTTCGCCAAGGCGCTGCCGGACACGCGCGTGTTTTACGCCGTCAAGGCCAATCCGGCGCCGGAGATTCTCGATCTCCTGGCTCGTCTGGGCTCGTGCTTCGACGCCGCCTCGGTCACCGAGATCGAGCAGGCGTTGGCCGCCGGCGCGACGCCCGAACGCATCAGCTACGGCAACACGATCAAGAAAGAGAAAGAGGTCGCCCGCGCCTATGCGCTCGGGGTCCGCATCTTCGCGGTCGATTGCGAAGCCGAAGTGGAGAAGATCGCGCGCGCCGCGCCGGGCTCGAAGGTGTTCTGCCGCATCCTCTGCGCGTGCGCGGGCGCGGAATGGCCGCTGTCGCGCAAGTTCGGCTGCGCGCCCGAAATGGCCGCCCGCGTGCTCGAACACGCCCATGGCCTCGGGCTCGTCGCTCACGGCCTGTCGTTCCACGTCGGATCGCAGCAGCCCGATCCGCGCATGTGGGACGGCGCGCTGAAGGCTTCGGCGGCGGTGTTCAAGGAATTGGCCGAACGCGGCATCCAGCTGGCGATGATCAACCTCGGCGGCGGATTTCCCGCCCGCTACCTCAAGCCGGTGCCGGGCGTGCGCACCTACGGCCAGACCATCTTCCGCGCGCTGCGCAAACATTTCGGCAACCGCATCCCGGAGACGATCATCGAGCCGGGCCGCGGCATGGTCGGCAACGCCGGAATCATCGAGGCCGAGGTCATCCTGGTGTCGAAGAAGTCGGACGAGGATCAGCGGCGCTGGGTCTATCTCGACATCGGCAAGTTCAACGGCCTGGCGGAGACGATGGACGAAATGATCCGCTATCCCATCCGCACCGACCGTGACGACGAGGCGATGTCGCCTTGCGTCATCGCAGGGCCGACTTGCGACTCGGTCGACATTCTCTACGAGAAGGAGCCGTATCCGTTGCCCGTCAGCCTGGAGATCGGCGCGAAAGTGCTGATCGAGGGAACAGGCGCCTACACCGCCACTTATTCGTCCGTCGGCTTCAACGGCTTCGCGCCGCTGAAGTCCTACGTGATCTGACGCCTATGCGGCCGACGCCCCTTCTCCCGCAAAGGGAGAAGGGGCGCCGTCGAGCCTCGGCTGTCAGCCGAACGGCGATTTGAACCGCGCGGCGACGCCGAGCTCCGCTTCGATCTCCAAGAGACGGTTGTACTTGGCGATGCGCTCGCTGCGGCTGGCCGAGCCGGTCTTGATCTGCCCGCCGCCCATCGCCACGGTGAAGTCGGCGAGGAACGTGTCCTCCGTCTCGCCGGAGCGATGCGAAACGACGTAGCCCCAGCCCGCCTCGCGGCACAGCGCGATCGCTTCGATCGTTTCGGTGACGGTGCCGATCTGATTGAGCTTGATGAGCACGGCGTTGGCCGTCTTTTCCTTGACGCCGCGACGGATGAAATCCGGATTGGTGACGAAAATGTCGTCGCCGACGATCTGGATGCGTCCGCCTTGCGCCGCGGTCTGGCGCGCGAAGCCGGCCCAGTCGTTTTCGTCGAGGCCGTCCTCGATCGAAACGATCGGGAAGGCGTCGATCCACTTTTGATAGAGAGCGATCATCTGGTCGCTGGCCTTGCGGCCGCCGCGCGACTTGGCGAGGTCGTAGGCGCCGCCGGAATAGAACGAACTCGCCGCCGGGTCGAGCGCGATGGCGATGTCCTTGCCTGGTCTGTAGCCCGCCGCCTCGATCGCCTTGACGATCAGCTCGCAAGCCTCCCCGTCGCTGCCGAGATTGGGCGCGAAACCGCCCTCGTCGCCGACCGACGTCGCGTAGCCCTTGCCCTTGAGCAGTTTGGCCAGCGCGTGGAACGTCTCCGCGCCATAGCGCAACGCTTCGGCGAAACTGGGCGCGCCGATCGGCATCACCATGAATTCCTGGAAGTCGAGCGAATTCTCCGCGTGTTTGCCGCCGTTGACGATGTTCATCATCGGCACGGGCAGGCGCGTTGCGCCGGCGCCGCCGAGATAGGCGTAGAGCGGCAGTTTCGCCGCCTGGGCCGCCGCGCGGGCGACCGCCATCGACACGCCGAGAATGGCGTTGGCGCCGAGCGCGCCCTTGTTCGGCGTGCCGTCGAGCGCAATCATCAGCGCGTCGATCTCGCCCTGATGCGCCGGATTGCGGCCGATCAACGCGGGAGCGATTTTTTCCACGACGTTGGCGACGGCCTTGCGCACGCCCTTGCCGCCGTAGCGCGCCTTGTCGCCGTCGCGAAGCTCGACCGCCTCGTGTTCGCCGGTCGAAGCGCCGGAAGGAACGGAGGACGTCGCGACGGCGCCGTCGTCGAGGCTCAGGCGGACCCTGACCGTCGGATTTCCTCGGGAATCGAGGATCTCGAGCGCCTGAATGGCAGCGATCTTGCTCATGCGTGGTTATCCTTCGAGCTAGCGTGGCGAATTCGTTGCGCGATCATGGGCGGCGACCCTATGCCTCCGCGGCCACCGGGCGACAATGGCTCTCGCCATGAACGCTTTGGAACTTGCGTCCCTCGTAAACTGCGGGGGACGGGATGCTTTGACCTGCGTCAACAGCGCTGTCGCCCGCCGATCGAGCGCCGTCGACCCGGAGAAGGGCCGAACCCGATCGCCATGGCCAAGGACGACTTCCCCGCCGACGAATGCCTCGACCATTTCCGAAACGCCGGAACCCGGTCTCTTTCAACGGGATTGCGCTAAAGAGAGGCTCAATCGCCTTCGCCCGGCTTTGGCGAGAAAAACTCGGCGTATTTTCCCAACCGCCCATCGAAGTCCTTCGCGTCGGTCGGCGGCTCCTTCTTAGCCGTAATATTCGGCCAAAGCTTGGAATATTCGGCGTTTATACGTAGCCAGGACTCCAGATCCGGCTCCGTGTCGGGTTTAATTGCTTCGACTGGACATTCCGGCTCGCAAACCCCGCAATCGATGCACTCGTCGGGATGGATGACGAGCATATTTTCGCCTTCGTAGAAACAATCGACGGGACAGACTTCAACGCAATCCATATATTTGCACTTGATGCAGTTTTCGACGACCACATATGTCATAGAGCTGTCCCTCACCAGATCGAATGCCGACGCGAAGTTGGCCCGACACGCCGTCGCTTTTCGTCGGCGAAAAAGGCTACATACGGGAATTCCCTGACGATGCTAGCATTCCCTGGCCAAGGCGATCAATTGCCGCACTGCGCTCCCCGCCGGCGAAGCTTCACGCGGCTTGGAGCCGTCCATGTTGTTTACAGTCTTGATCTCGAGCGATTTCCCTGGCGCGATTCGGCTCCGGCGGCGCTCGAAACTCTCTATTTTGTCGGATCGCGCGCCTTGAGCAACGGCTTGAGATCGAGCAATTTCGCAAATGGCGAATCGAGATTCACGCTCGGCTTGCGTTGTTCCGGCGGAGGCGGACGCGGTCGCGCCTTGTCGGCGCTTGTCGGCTCGGCGGCTCGGCTGTCGCCGATTCTCGAACCCTTGGGCGAATCGCGACGCCAGGAGGGGCGAGGCGCTTCGCGCGCCGGCTCTGCCGGAGGCTTTTCGGCGCCGCCCGGCGGGTTTTGATCGGCCGATGGCGCCGCCTCGGGCTGCGCCTGACGCGGCCGTCCCGCATGCCGGCGATCTCGCCAGGACTTTCGCGGCTGGACGTCTTGCGGCTGGGCGCGCTCCTCAGAGGGCGCCGCCGCCCCGCCGTCCCGCGACGGTCGGCCGTGGTCCCTGCCGGAATGGCGCGCCCGCCGCGGGGCCGGCCGCCAAATTTCGATCAGTTCCTCTTGACCGGGCTTTTCCTCCTCGGCGCGCGAAACGTCAACGCCGCCTTCGGCCTCGCTCGTCTCCGCGACGGGCGCGGGCGCGGCCGCGCCGTCGTCGTTGTCGCCAGGGGACGAGCTTTCAGCGGACGCCGGTTCGCTCTTGCTCGGCGCCGATCCGCCGTCCGCGGCGGGAGGCGGAGGCGCGCATTCCTCGGCGGAAGTCGTCTGCGCTGCGTCCGTCGCCGCTTCGAGCTGTCCGCTTTCCTCGTTTTGCGCCGGGGGCGGCGCTACGACGGCGCTCGCCGCCGCGGCGGCTTTGCGCGCCGCGAGAAACTCCGACTTTTTCACTTTGTGGCTGGCAAAACCGAGAGAGCGCAGAATCGAGGCGAAATGTTCGCTCGAACAGCCTGTCAAGGACGTCATCTGATTGGTGACGACAAATCCCTCGCCGCCTTCGTCCTTCGCGCGAGCTCCGGACTGCGCCTGGCGCGGCAGGGCGGCGCGGATCAAATCCGTCAATCGCTCGACGATATCGACGCGAACGGCGCGGTCCCCGCAAAGGCGAAAACCCGCTACGCGATAGACTTCCTTCGAAGCCGGAGGCTCCACCGCGAACGAAGTTCTTCCCGTCGACGCAAAATGCAGCAGCCGCTCGGCGATCGCCTCCTTGTCCGCGTCTGCGCGCAGCAGCGCCCAGAGTTGCGTGCACAGGGTTCGAGACGCGGGCTTGAGGAGAGCGGGAACATAGATGTAGAGGGCGCCGAAGCGCACCCCCATCTTTCTCAGCGCGCCGCGCGCGCTCTGATCGAGCGCCTTCACTTGCGCCTTGACGCCTTCGCGCTCGAGAACGCCGAGCGATTGCGAGAGCTTGAGAGCGAGATCGCGCACGCCCTCGGGAACGGATTCGGGCTCGGCCAGCAACAGCAGCGGGCCGAGCGCCTTGCGGACATGCGCGACGAGCCAAAGCGCGACGCGCTGTTGCACCGCTTCCCTGCCCTCCGCCGACAGCGCGTCGTCCGCGAGGACGACGGCTCTCGGCTTCAGCGCCTCTTCGCCGGCGACGAGCTTGGCGATGGGATCGCCGAGCCAGCGAATCGTGCCGTCGTTGGCGAGCGCGAGCGCGTCGTCGACGGCCTCGGCAAGGCGCGTCGCGCGCGCCGCGAATTCCTTGGCCAACTCGAGCTTGCGCGTTTCGTCGTCGAGCCCGTTCGCCTCGGGCGCCTCGTTCGCGCCGGGCAACACGCGGAAGCCGCGAACGTTCGCCAGGTCCGGGACCCGTGCGGACCGCGGCTCGGCGGGCGCTTCGCCTTCCTGCGTCGCTTCAGCCTCTGCCATCGCGCTTCCTTCGAATCGTCGTCGTCAATCCTCGGCCCGCCGTCGGTGGATCGATTGCGGTCCACTGGGCGCCCCTGCACGGCGAGGTTCTTTACCTGACCGTTTGGGCGCTGCCAATGCCGGAGCGTTTTCGGGGGCAGAGCTGCGAACTCGGTCGACAAACGTCCAGAGCCGCCGACACGGCGCGCCGTCGACCCCGGGGAGACCCGCTTTTCCCGCCCGCGGAGATCCATTGCGTCGGCTCGGGCGCGCAACGGGGCGAGGCCGGCGCCGGTCCGAGCGGAACGCCGCCGCCGCGGTCCCGCTGCGGCGAGAAGCCCGATCCATCGCCGAAAACCCGAGCCTACGCGAAACACAATATTCGGGATAAAGGCGTCAGTGTGCGATTTGGGCGCTATTCTTCCCGTCGGTGATTCGAAGCCGAGGCATGTACCGAAACTTCATTTCCGTAGGCGGGTTCACCGCGTTGTCGCGGCTGACGGGATTCGCGCGCGATCTCATGATCGCGGCGATCCTGGGCGCCGGCCCGTTGGCCGACGCTTTTTTTGTCGCCCTTCGCCTGCCCAATCAATTTCGCGCCATCTTCGGCGAAGGCGCATTCAGTTCGGCCTATGTGCCGACCTATTCGCGGGTGCTGGTCACGCAAGGCGAGGAGCGCGCGAAGACTTTTTCCAGCCGGATTTTCACCCTGCTGCTGATCTCGCAACTGGCGCTGCTGGCGCTGGCCTACTTGTACACGACGCAGCTCGTCGAACTCATCGCTCCGGGCTTCGAAAGCGACCCGCAGAAATTCGCCTTCGCCGTCAACATGACGCGCATCACCTTTCCCTATCTGGCGTTCATAACGCTCGCCACCTTGCATACGGGAACCTTGAACGCGCATGGATTTTTCAGCGCAGGGGCTTTCGCCCCGGTCCTGCTCAATCTCTTCGTCATGGCGTTTCTCGCTCTTGCGTTCTTATTTCCCGACGCCGGCGTCGCCGCGAGCTGGGGCGTCGCCGTCTCGGGGCTGGCCCAACTCGTCCTGCTGATGGCCGAGGCGCGGCGGCGCGGCGTTCTCGAGCGCTTGGCCTTCCCGAGGTTCGACCCCGACGTCCGGCAGTTCTTCACCGCGCTGGGACCGGCGGTGATCGGCTCGGCGGGCCAGCAGATCGCGATCCTGGCCGACACCATCCTCGCCTCGCTGCTGCCCACCGGCGCCGTTTCCTCGATCTATTACGCGGAGCGGCTCTACCAATTGCCCCTCGGGGTCATCGGCGTGGCGGCCGGAACCGTCCTTCTGCCGGAGATGAGCCGCCTGCTCGCGGCCGGCGACGCCGCGGGGGCGGCGGGTTCCCAGAACCGGTCGATCGCGCTCACCCTCGCCCTTTCCGCGCCCTTCCTCGTCGCGTTCCTGATCCTGCCCGAGGAGGTCGTGCGCGGCGCGTTCATGCGCGACAAGTTCGACGCCGAAGCCGCGCTGAGGTCGGCCGCGGTGCTGGAGGCCTACGGGCTCGGCCTGATCCCGATGGTGCTCATTCGCTCCGCCGTCGCCGCCTTCCAGTCCCGCGGCGACACCAAGACGCCGATGCTGTGCTTCTTCGCCGGCCTCGCGATCAATCTCGCGCTCAAGATCGGCCTTTACCGCGCCTGGGGCGCCGTCGGCCTCGCCACGGCCACCGCCGCCGGCGCCTGGATCAATTTCGCCCTGCTGATCCTCATCGGCCTGCGCCGAAACTGGATGCGGCCCGACGCGAAACTGATCGAAAACATCGCGATCACGACATTCTGCTCGGGCGCCGCCGCGATCGCCGCGCCGCATTTGTTTCATGCGGTCGATTTGCTCGTCCGTCGTTTGCATTTCATGAGAAACGAACTCGACATCGTGCTGACAGGGATGACCGCGATCGTCGTCTACGCGCTGATCTATACGGCGGCGTCGCGGATTTTCGGACGATCCCTGCGACGACAATTGCTGTGAAGCCGACGCGGCGCCGTCTGCGGCCTCCTGTCGACGCGCTTGTATCGCCCGGCGGGGAATTCGTGATAGGCCGTCGGCCGCGGGCGATGAGCCGCGCCCGCGCTTTCCCCTTAAGGAGAAGTCATGTCGCGCCGCTCGATCGTCATCGTCGGCGCCGGTCACGCCGGCGTCCAGGCCGCCGCGAGCCTGCGCGAAGAGGGCGGCGCGGACGAGATCGTCCTGCTTTCGGGCGAAGCGGAGCTTCCGTATCAACGTCCGCCGCTGTCGAAGGCGTTTCTCAAGGGCGAAATGGACCTCGCCGGCCTGCCGCTGCGCGCCGAACGGTTCTATCGCGACCACGATATCGACTTGCGCCTGGGCGAGCGGGCCGTGCGCGTCGACCGAGGTTCGAAGCGCGTCGAGCTTTCCTCGGGCGGGGCGGCGCCGTTCGATCATCTGATCCTGGCGACCGGCGCGCGGCCGCGGCGGCTCGACGTCCCGGGCGTTAATCTCGGCGGCGTCCTCGGCTTGCGCAACATCGTCGACGCCCAAGCCATTCGCGAGCGGCTGGGGCCGGGTCGCCGCGTCGTCATCGTCGGCGCGGGATTCATCGGCCTGGAAATCGCCGCCACCGCGTTGGCCCTGGGCGGCGAAGTCGCGATCGCAGAGATCGCCGAGCGCCCGCTGGGGCGCGCCGTCTCCGGGCTGACGTCCTCGTTTTTCGTCGAGGCTCACCAAGCGTTCGGCGCGAAGTTCCGCTTCGGCGTCGGCGTCTCTTCGATCGAAGGGTCGTCGGGAGAAGTCGAGCAGATCGTGCTTTCGAACGGCGAGCGCCTTCCGGCGGACCTCGTCATCGTCGGCGTCGGCGTCTTAGCCGAGGACGGTCTGGCGCGGGAGGCGGGGCTCGACTGCGCCAACGGAATCGTCGTCGACGAATTCTTGGCGACTTCCGACGCCGCGATTTCCGCGATCGGCGACTGCGCGCAATTTCCGCTCCCTTCGCTCGCCGTTCCCGTGCGTCTCGAATCGGTCCAGAACGCCACCGACCAAGCGCGCTGCCTCGCCCGGCGACTGACGGGCAAAGCGGAGCCGTACGCGGCGACGCCCTGGTTCTGGAGCGATCAGGGAGACCTCAAACTGCAGATCGTCGGCCTGTCGCACGGGGTGGATCGCTGGGTGCTGCGCGGGGATCCGAAATTGCGCGCGTTCGCGGCGTTCGGATTTCGTGGGCCGGCGCTCGCGACGGTGGAGACGGTCAACCGCGGCGCGGAACACATGGCGGCGCGGCGGATCATCGCCGGCGCCCTGCCTCTGACGCCCGGGCAGGCCGGCGATCCGCAATTCGACGTGCGCAAACTCGCGCTGTCGTGGAAAGCGTGAGGCGGGTCCCGCGCCGTTTCGTCGGCGTTCGGCGAGGCCTCAAATCGATCATTTGAGCGCTTTGCCGATCTTCCCGACGATCGCGCCGGGCCGACGCGGCCCGGCGCGCTCTTGTCACAGTCTTGCGGCGGCGCAGCCCGATCAGTTCCGACGGTTGCACAAGCTCCGTTCCCAATCCAGCGCCTGCCTGACGATATCGTCGAGGTTGTCGCGACGGGGCCGCCACCCCAGCACGCGCCGCACGCGCTCGGCCTTGGCGACGATGGCCGCGGGATCGCCGGCGCGCCGGCCGACGTGGTTGACCGGGAAATCGACGCCGGAAACGCGTTTCACGACGTCGATGACTTCCTTGACCGTGGCGCCGTGGCCGTAGCCGCAATTGCACGTCAGGCTCATGCCGCCTCGGCGCAGATAGGCGAGCGCCGCCAGATGCGCGTCGATGAGATCGGTGACTTGGATGTAGTCGCGCACGCAGGTGCCGTCGCGGGTGGGGTAATCTTCGCCGAATATGTCCATGCTCGGATAGAGCCCGAGCGCCGTCTGAACGCCGCGCTTGATCAAATGCGTCGCGTTCGGCGTCGACTGCCCCAGGCGCCCCTGGGGATCGGCGCCCGCGACGTTGAAATAGCGCAGCGCGACGTAGCGTAAATCATGGGCGCGGCTCGCGTCCTGCAGAATCCATTCGACCATCAGCTTGGAGCGGCCGTAAGGAGAGATCGGATTGAGCGGGGCGTCCTCGCCGACCGGCTCCGAGGACGTCTCGCCGTAGACGGCGGCGGTGGAGGAGAAGATGAAGTTTCGCACGCGGCCGGTGACCGCGCACTGGATCAGGTTGAGCGCCTTGGCCGTATTGTTGAGGTAATAGCCGATGGGATCGCTCACCGATTCCGGGACGACGATTTTCGCGGCGAAATGCGCGATGGCGTCGATTTCGTGCTCTTCGATGAGGCGCGAGACCAATTCGGCGTCGCCGAAATCGCCGACCACGAGTTTCGCCGCTTCCGGAACCGCCCAGGCGAAGCCGGTGGACAGATTGTCGAGAACGATCGCCTTCTCGCCCGCGTCGAGAAGTCCCAAATTCATGTGGCCGCCGATATAGCCGGCGCCGCCCGTGACCAGAACCGCCATTTTCGCCTCGCAATCCCTCTCGGCGCATGCCATTTTAACTAAATTGCTTCAATCAACGAGCCATGGCCGCAAGTCGAGAATCTAGTGCGAAATTCACTTCGATCGGCTTAATGGCTAGATTTGAGCGTGTCCTTGTTTTTTGATCGCCGCTTGAGAATTCGTCCCGAAAGGCTTCACTCGAATGCGCAAACCCGTCCGTAAAGCGGTCCTGCCGGTCGCCGGCCTCGGCACTCGATTCCTGCCCGCGACCAAAGCGATCCCGAAAGAGATGCTCCCGGTCGTCGACCGGCCGATCCTGCAGCACGTCGTCGACGAAGCGCGGGCGGCGGGCGTCGAACAATTCATATTCGTCACCGGACGCAACAAGAGCGTCATCGCGGACCATTTCGACATCGCTTACGAACTCGACGACACGCTCAGGAAGCGCGGCAAGCACAAAGAAATCGACGCCTTGGCGGCCGACATGCTGCCGGAGGGCGCGGCGTGCTTCACCCGTCAACAGGCTCCGCTCGGCCTCGGCCACGCCGTCTGGTGCGCGCGCGACCTTGTCGGCGACGAGCCGTTCGCGCTGCTGCTGCCCGACATGATCACCGCGAGCGGCCCGCTGCAAACCCGCTGCCTCGCCCAGTGCGTCGAAGCCTACCGCGAGCACGGCGGCAACATCGTCGCGGTCGAGGAGGCTCCCCCGGACCAGACGCAATACTACGGCGTGGTCGCCGTCGGCGCCGACTTCGGGCATACCTTCGAAATCACGGGAATGGTGGAAAAGCCGGCGCGGGGCTCGGCGCCCTCGAACCTGATCATTTCCGGCCGATACATTCTCCAACCGGAAATCTTCGGGATTTTGCAATCCGTCAAGAAGGGGGCCGACGGCGAGTTGCAATTGACCGACGGCATGATCGAACTGGCGAAGACGCAATTCTTTCACGGCGTGCGGTTCGACGGGCGAACCTACGATTGCGGATCGAAATTGGGCTTCCTGACGGCGAACATCGCCTTCGCGCTGGAGCGCGAGGATCTGTCGGCGGCGCTGCGCGAGGAAATGAAAAAATTCGCCCTCTGATCGAACGGCGCGCGGGGCTCGGCGGGGCGCGCGCCCCCTTGCTCACCGTTGCAGCCGCAGCCCCAACATGAAGACGTTGGCGATATAGTTCGAATTGGGCGCGCTCGACGAATATTGCTGGCGCGTCGCGCTCGCCTTGAGAACCAAGTCGCGCGACAGATGATATTCGGCGCGCAGCCCGAGGCTCGTCGTGGCGTCGCGAAGCGCGACGCCGACATAGTCGTCGCTCGCGTATCCCGCCGAGGCGCCCAAGGTGACGGCGCGCGTCAGGGCGTGAGCGACATCGAGCGTATAGGCGCGCGCGACCGCGCCCGAGGCGCCGGCCGTCATCGTGTCGGCGAGACTGGTCTGCGCCTTGGCGGTGAGCGTCGTCAGCGGCGTCGCCGACCAGATCAGCGAGGCGTCGATCAGCGGGGCGCGCATATCGGGAAGCCGCGGGTCCCGATACGCGCGCTCGCCGTAGCCGAGGCTCGCCTCGCCGGTCAGTTGCTGGGTAAAGGCGAGGGTCGCGCCGGCCAGCGCCTGCGCGCCGTCGGAATTGCGGGCGTAGCCGCTGAAATCGACCGCGGCGTCGTAGCGGCGCGCGTCCACGTCGACTTCGACGAAGGGCGAAATGGAGGGACTGATCTGGTACGAGGCGCGCGCGTGCAGGCCCCAGTCGTTGAAATCGTTTTCGGAGAGCTTCGCCAGGACGCCGCCGGGGAGCATCGTGTCCTCATACGCCGTGCGGTCGAGGGTTCCGTGCAGCGCCAGGGTCAGGTCGCCGAATTTTTGCGCGCCTCCGACGGTGGCGCCGAAAGTCTCGACCAGGGGATGTTCGCTCGCGCCGGCCGCGGCGCCCGTGACCAGGCCGAGCGAGGCGAGAGTTTGTTCGCTGACGTTGAACCGTCCCTCGGCATCGAACGACAGATCGCGCGTCACGTCGAGCTGGCCGTCCAAGGCGCCGCTGCCGTAAGGGGCGTTGGCTTGAGGATTGGAGAAATAGTCGGAGTAGCCGCCCTTCAGCGAGCCGTGCAGATCGCTGCGCGACCAGTCGGATTGGAGCGCCAAGCCCGCTTCGGTCGTCTCGAAGGCCGAGCCCTTTTGCGGGCCCGCCGCGGAAGCGGGGTTCGAGGCGAAGCCCAGGTCCTCTTCCACATAGGGCGTCAATTTGAGATCGCCGACGCCGATCCCCAAGGGATCGAAAGGCTTGTCGTCGATCGCCGGGCGGCGCCGAGGAGGAGGAGACGGGATCGCGGCGATCGCCGGCGGGGGCGTCTGACCGGATGCGAGATCGGGCGGGCCGCCGCGGGCGCCGAGCCGCTGAGCGCCGGGATAAACGCCGAGCGGCGCCGGGGACTTCGGCGCTTTCTTCGGGCGCGGTTTCTTCTTCTGGGTCAACGGGTTCGCCTCGTTGGGCGCGGATTGGCCGAGGCTCGCCGCGGCCGGCGCTTCCATGGGGGCCGCCAGCGCTCCGTTTTCGCCGCGCAGCCCGAGCGCGTCGCTCGAGGCCTCCTGGGCGAAGCTCGACGCGGTCGAAACGCAACAGGCCAGCGCCAGTGCGCCCAGAGCGATGCGTCGGACTCGGCGGAGCTTGGAAAGGCGCGACCGCACAATCACTCCTTTCGCGCGCGCGTCCGCCCGGCGGCGCAGTCCTTACGAGGGTTAGGCCGGTATGGTTAATTCCTTCTTAAACGGCTCGCTTTCCGGGTCGCCCCCGTCCGCGCCGAGGCGAAGGGGCGCTAAGGGGTGCCTTGAGACGCCGCCCCGTGCTAAGAGCCCGCCATGATTCAACAACTCTCCGGCGCCGTCGCCTCCGCCCTGCGCACGATATCGATCGAACAGCAGGGGCTTTCCGCTGTCGCCGACGCCTTGCGGGCGACGCACGAGGATGGGCTCGGCCCGGCGTTCCAGCGCGCCGTCGAGACGATTTTCCGGGCGCAGGGACGGGTGATCGTGACCGGAGTGGGAAAGTCCGGACATGTGGCGCGTAAGATGGCGGCGACGCTCGCCTCGACCGGCCAACCCGCCAGCTTCGTCCACGCCGCCGAGGCGAGCCACGGCGATCTCGGCATGGTGCAGAACGGCGATGTCGTGGTCGCCGTCTCGTGGTCGGGGGAAACCGTGGAACTGGCGGCGATCATCACCTACGCCAAACGCTTCGCTATTCCCCTGATCGCGATCACCGCCAACGGCGACAGCGCGCTCGGCCGCGAAGCCGACGTGCCCCTGTGCCTGCCCGAGGCTCAAGAGGCGTGCCCGATCGGCTTGGCGCCGACCACGTCGACGACGATGGAGCTCGTGCTCGGCGACGCGCTGGCGATCGCGCTCCTGGAGGCGAGGGGCTTCACGGCGCTCGACTTCAAGATTTTCCATCCCGGAGGCAAGTTGGGCGCCAAACTCGCCTATGTCCGCGACGTCATGCACAGCGGCGAGCGCGTTCCGCGCATTCGCATCGGGGCCAAGATGGCGGACGCGATCGTCGAGATGTCGTCGAAGGGTTTCGGCTGCGTCGGCGTCTTCGACGATCACGAGGCGCTCGTCGGCATCATCACCGACGGCGACCTGCGTCGGCACCTCAAGTCGAACGTGATCGTCGACACGCCGGTCGAAGAGGTGATGACGCGCTCGCCGCGCACGATCGCGCCCGACGCCCTCGTCGCGGAGGCGCTGGAGCTCATCAGCCGCAAGATTTCCGCCCTGCTGGTCGTCGAGAACGGAAATGTCGTCGGCATCGTCCATTTTCACGACTTGTTGCGCGTGGGAGCGGCCTAGCGCCGACGCCGCCCGCGTCGGCAGACGCGCGAAGCCGAATCCGCTTTCTTGCTTTGGCCGCCCGCCTATGGCAAAAGCGCGGCATTCGCCTTGGCTCGTCGACTCGCGGCCGCGAATCGGGACGCTGCAGTAGCTCAGTGGTAGAGCACTCCCTTGGTAAGGGAGAGGTCGAGAGTTCAATCCTCTCTTGCAGCACCAGTTCTCCCAGAGAAAACAAGGGCGTGCTGGACGAGCACTCCCCTTTCCCCAGCGAACAAAGCGCGAAAAATCCCCAGAAGTCGGTACCCGAACCGGGGAAAATCCGGGGAGTTTGTTCACTACACGTTCGCGCGCGCGACCTGCGTGCGGCGACGTTGCCGTCCTCTCTGACCTGCGACTTGGCGGACGAACGCAGAGAGGTGCGGACGAGTGCTTCGTCACAGGGACCACCGAGCCAAACGATGCGGTCAGCCTAGCCGACGCAAAAGAAGACCGGCGGGGACGGCCATCCCAGCCGGTCGATAACGAGACGCCCGATCAACACAGCGTCACCCCTTCTTAGGGCTAAGTGGCGCAACAGTCAAAGGACTTTGCGCCATGAACGCCATCAAGGAACCGAGCGCCAGCGCGGCTAGGCAGGAATTGGTCGCGCTCATTGAAGACCTGATTTCGAAAGAGCCCTTCACGTTCGAAGGACACGCTTGGGCGGCGCGTCCGCAGAGCTTTTGGTGTGAGCAAATCCACGTCTCGACCAAGACGCTGGGGCGCTACACCACGAAGCCGCCGATCGTTCGCCGCCGCAAGGTCGTGGAGGGGAAGCTCATGTCGCTTCTCCGCATCGGGGAACCGCCGCCGAAGGACGCGAATGAGTATGCGCGCATCCTGCGCGGCGTTTGGCGCAACAAGACCGGGATGGACGCGCCGGCCGACGACGAAGGCAGGCAACAATGGGAGCATTGGAAACGGTGCCTGTGGGGATACGTCAAGGACGTGATGGCGGTCCCGGCCGTTCAGGAGTTCACGGACGAACCTGGCGAGTTGGCGGTCGCGGCGTTCAAGCACGCGCTCGATTGCTGGCAGATGGTCGCAGCCGGCATCAAGATCGCGGCCGAGGCGCGGCCGAACTACAAGCCGCGCTTCTGGGATTACCCGAACATCCCGATCATTCGGAGCTTCCACACGACCGTCGTGCACGCCTACGTCATGAAGCTCATGGAGGACAACAAGATCGCGGGGAACGAGCTCAACGCGGCGGCGGCGCTCTTGAACGCGACGGACCCATTCGAGGGTCACCCCGGCGACGACACGACGCTGGACGAAATGGTCAAGTTGAAGGCGTGGCCCATCAAGGACCAATGGAAGCCGCAGCCCGCGACGGGCGCGGTCACCATATGACCAAATCTACCTGTCCCCCCCTTCCTCTTTCCCGGGAGAGATTGATCGGCTTGA
>JBEKAL010000063.1:0-21075 GCA_050015935.1 Roseiarcus sp. | reverse complement strand
CAGATGGTCGACGACCCGAGCCATGTCCGCCTCCCGCGAATCATGGCTCTTCCATCTATCATCCTGATCCCCCCTCCGGAATCCCCCCTCGTCGAGTCAATCGCCCGGAAACCGTATCACTCAGATCCTGCTGCGCAAGGCGCTCGCCCACGCGCGGACCTGGCCCGACGAAATCCGGATTTCCTTCAATCTTTCCGTACGCGACGTCGGCTCCGCCGAAGCGATCATGAAAATCATCGCCATCATCGAAAACAGCGGCGTGCCCCCCGAGCGCATCGATCTCGAAGTCACCGAGACCGCTCTGATGCGCGATTTCGACAAGGGTTGCGAATGCTTGAAGGCGCTGAAGGCGCTCGGGGCGAACATCGCGCTCGACGACTTCGGCACCGGCTATTCCAGCCTGAGCTACGTCCATCGCCTGCCCTTGGACAAGATCAAGATCGACCGCAGCTTCATCAAGGATATCGAGACGCAAGCCACCTGTCGCGACATCGTCAAGGCCGTCATCGACCTCTGCCGGAACCTGAAGCTGGCCTGCGTCATCGAGGGCATGGAAACCAAAGAGCAGGCGCAAATCCTGCGCAGTCTCGGCGGCTCGATGATGCAAGGCCACTACTTCGCCAGAGACATGCCCGCCGACGCCGTTCCGGGCTTTCTCGCCCATGCCGCTCACGCCCGGCCGGTCTTCTTGGCGGAGATGGCCGCCGCGTGAACGAACGCCGGCGGCTATTTCTTTTTCGGCAAGTAGAGATCGGTCAGCGTCCCCGCGAAGGCCTCGGCCGACATCGCGAAGGTCTCGGACAGCGTGGGATGGGGATGAATGGTCAGGCCGATGTCTTCGGCCTCGCAGCCCATTTCGATCGCCAGCGTCGCTTCGGCGATCAGCTCGCCGGCGTTCGGCCCGACGACGCCGCAGCCGATCAGACGGCCGCTTTGCTCGTCCCACAGCGTCTTGGTCAGGCCCTCGTCGCGCCCCAACGACAGCGAGCGCCCGCTCGCCGCCCAGGGGAAAACCGCCTTGCCGAACGCGAGCCCCTTGGCCTTGGCCTCGCTTTCGCCGACGCCGACCCAGGCGACTTCCGGATCGGTATAGGCGACCGCGGGGATCGCCTTGGCGTCGAAAGCGGACTTGTGGCCGCTGGCCGCCTCGGCCGCGACCTTGCCCTGGTGCGAGGCCTTGTGCGCGAGCATCGGCTGCCCCACGATGTCGCCGATGGCGAAAATATGGGGAACGTTGGTGCGCATCTGCTTGTCGACGGCGATGAAGCCGCGCGCGTCGACCTCCACCCCCGCCGCCGCGGCACCGATCGCGCCGCCGTTGGGGCGGCGCCCGACCGAAACCAGCATCGCGTCGAAAACGTCGTTTCCCGCGCCGCCCTTGCCCTCGAAGGCCACGCACAAGCCGTCGGGCCGGGCCTCGACGCTCGTCGCCTTGGTCTCGAGCAGGATGTTCTCGTAGCGCTTCTCCAAGCGCTTGGCGAGCGGCGCGACGATGTCGCGGTCCACGCCGGGAATGAGTTGGTCCATCATTTCGATGACGGTGATCTGCGAGCCGAGCGCGTGATAGATCGTCGCCATCTCCAACCCGATGACGCCGCCGCCGAGGATCAGCAGCCGCTTGGGCGTGGATTTCAGCTCGAGCGCGTCGGTCGAATCCCAGACGCGCGGATCGCGCGGAATGAAGCTGGGCGCGGCCGGCTCCGAACCGGCGGCGACGATCGCGGCGGTGAAACGGATCAGGCGCTCGCCGTCGGCGGTGGCGACGGCGAGCGTATGCGGGGACGTGAACGCGCCCTCGCCGCGAACGACGGTCACTTTGCGCTGACGCGCCAGACCGGCCAGCCCCTGGGTCAGGCGCTTGACGACGCCCTCTTTCCAGCGGCGCAAAGCGTCGAGATCGATGCGCGGCGGAGCGAAGGCGACGCCGCGCTCGGACATTTCCGACGCCTCATCGATTACCTTAGCGGCATGCAACAACGCTTTGGAGGGTATGCAGCCGACGTTGAGGCAAACGCCGCCCAGAGTCGGCCGTCGGTCGACGAGAACGACGTTCTTGCCGAGATCGGCGGCGCGGAAGGCCGCAGTGTAGCCGCCCGGCCCGGCGCCGAGAACGACGACGTCGCATTCGAAGTCGGCCTTCGCCGTCGTGGCCGGCGCCGCCGGCTTCTCGACGGCCGGAGCCGCCGCGGCTGCGCCGCCCTCGGCGTACAGCGCCAGCAGCGCGCCCTTGCTCACTTTGTCGCCGACCTTGACCTTCACCTCGCCGATGACGCCGGCCGCGGGCGCCGGCACGTCGAGCGTCGCCTTGTCGCTTTCGAGCGTCAGAATGACCTCTTCCTTGGCGACGCGCCGCCCCGGCTTGATGTGCAATTCGACGATCGGCACGTCCTTGAAGTCGCCGATATCGGGAAGCCTGATTTCACCCGCCATGGACTTGCGCTCCGCATCGCTCGAAAGCTTCGTTGAATCCGCCGATCGCCCAATTGGTCTTCTGTCGCTTTATGAACCGCTCGCCCCTAGAGCAACATGCGCCGTATGTCCTCGATCACGCCCGAGAGATGGCGCATAAAGCGCGCGGCGGCGGCACCGTCGATCACGCGGTGATCGTAGGACAGACACAGCGGCAACATCAGACGGGGCTGGAAAGCCTTGCCGTCCCAGACCGGCGCCATTTTCGAGCGCACGACGCCGAGGATCGCGACTTCCGGCGCGTTGACGATCGGCGTGAACGCCGTGCCGCCGATGCCGCCGAGCGAAGAGATGGTGAAGGAAGCGCCCTGCATCTCGGCGAGCGAAAGCTTGCCCTCGCGCGCCTTGGCCGACAGCGCCCCCAATTCGCGCGCCAGTTCGACGACGCCCTTCTTGTCGACATCCTTGAGGACGGCGACGACGAGCCCCTCGGTCGTGTCGACCGCGACGCCGATATGCCAATAATTGCGGTAAATCAGCGCGTCCTTCGCCGGCGACAAGGCGGAATTGAAACTCGGAAAGGCCTTCAGCGAAGCGACCACGGCCTTCATCAACAGCGGCAGCAGGGAGACGCGATAGGGCGCCTTCTTGTCCGCCTTGGCCTCGTCGTCGAGCGTCTTGCGGAAAGCGTCGAGGTCGGTGATGTCGGCTTCGTCGCAATGCGTCACATGGGGAATATTGACCCAGGAGGCGTGGAGACGCGCGCCCGAAATACGTTTGATGCGCGACAGCGGCACGCTCTCCACCGGGCCGAACTTGGCGAAATCGACGGTGGGAATCTCCGGCAGCGCCGCGCCGCCGCCCGATCCGCCGCCGCGAAAGGCCGCCTTCACGTCGTCGCGGGTGATACGGCCCTTTTCGCCGGAGCCGCTGAGCGCCGTCAGATCGATGTCGAGTTCGCGCGCGAGCCATCGCGCCGCCGGACCGGCGTTGACGCCGGTGAAGTCCGCCAAAGCGGGGCTGGCTTCGGCGGGCGCGGGGGCCGAGGAGGCGGGCGCGGCGGGCGGGACGGGCGCGGCAGGCGCGACGGGCGCGGCCGCCGGCGCCGGCGCGGCGCCGCCCGCCTCGTCCAGCGTCAACAGCGTCGTTCCCATCGAGACCTTGTCGCCGACCCGGGCGATGATTTCGCCGACGACGCCCGACGCGGGCGCCGGAACGTCCAGGGTCGCCTTGTCGGATTCGAGAGTCAGCAGCGGTTGCTCGGCCGTCACCGAGTCCCCCGGCTTGACCAGGATTTCTACGATCGGCACGTTCTTGAAGTCGCCGATGTCGGGTACTTTGACTTCGATTTTCGCCACGGGCGCATCTCCTTCGCGCGTGCCACGTCAATTCCGGCGGATCGCGAAGCGTTTCAGCTCCGCGCAGGGCTCGCTCTTTCCGGATCGATCTTGTAAAGCGCGATCGCCTCCGAAACGCGCTTGGCTGGCAGCAGTTGATCGTCGACGAGGGCCTTCAAGCTCGCCAGCGCGACGTGATAGCGATCGACTTCGAAGAACGAGCGCAGTCGGCGCCGGTAATCCGAGCGGCCGAACCCATCGGTGCCGAGCACTTTGTAGCGGGCGGGAATGAACGCCCTGACGCTGTCCGGGAACGACTTCACGTAGTCCGTGGCGGCGACGACCGGCTCCACGCCCTTGCGCAAGACCCGCTCGACGTAGGAAGGGCGCGGCGGCTCTTCGGGATGCAGCATCGCCCAGCGCTCCGCCTCCAGCCCGTCGCGGCGCAGCTCCGTGAAACTCGTCACGCTCCAGATTTCGCTCGAAACGCCAAAGTCCTTGGCGAGCAGTTCGGCCCCCGCCTCGACCTCGCGCAGGATCGCGCCGGAGCCGAGCAGGCGCACGCGTGGGCCGGATTTCTCCGCCTCGACGGCGCGCAACCGATACATGCCCTTGAGAATCCCCTCCTCGGCGCCGTCGGGCATGCCGGGATGGGGATAATTCTCGTTGAGCGTCGTGATGTAATAGTAAACGTCCTCGTTGTCGCCGTACATGCGTTTCAGGCCGGCCTGGATGATGACCGCCAGTTCATAGGCGTAAGTCGGATCGTAGGCGATGCAATTGGGAACGGTCGAGGCGAGCACATGGCTGTGGCCGTCCTCGTGCTGCAGCCCTTCGCCGTTGAGGGTCGTGCGCCCGGACGTGCCGCCGATCAGGAACCCGCGCGCGCGTATGTCCCCCGCCGCCCAGGCGAGATCGCCGATGCGCTGAAACCCGAACATCGAATAGTAGATGTAGAAGGGGATCATCGGCGTGTTCGACGTCGAGTAGGACGTCCCTGCGGCGATGAAGGAGGCCATGGCGCCCGCCTCGGTGATGCCTTCCTGCAGGATCTGACCCTTGGGGTCTTCCCGGTAGTACATCAGCTGTTCGGCGTCCTGCGGACGGTAGAGCTGGCCGACCTGGCTGAAGATCCCGATCTGGCGAAACAGACCCTCCATGCCGAACGTGCGGCTTTCGTCGGCCACGATCGGCACGATGCGCGCGCCGATCGCCTTGTCGCGCAGCAGCGTCGTCAGAATGCGCACGAAGGCCATGGTGGTGGAGATTTCGCGCCCCTCGCCGGTCGGCTTCAAAAGCGCGTCGAAAGCGGCGAGCGCGGGGATTTCCAGCGGCGCGCTGGCGCGACGGCGCGACGGCAGCGAGCCGCCGAGCGCGGCGCGGCGCTCGCGCAGGTATTTCATCTCCGCGCTGTCTTCGCCCAGCCGCACGAACGGAATCTTGCCGATGTCCTCGTCGGAAACCGGAATATTGAAGCGGTCGCGGAACGACTTCAGCGCCTGCTCGCCGATATGCTTCTGCTGATGGGCGATCATCTGGCCTTCGCCCGCCTCGCCCATGCCGTAGCCCTTGACGGTCTTGGCGAGAACGACGGTCGGCTGGCCCTTGTGCTCGACGGCGGCTTTGTAGGCGGCGTAGACCTTGATGGGATCATGGCCGCCGCGTTTCAGCGACCAGATCTCGTCGTCGGTCCAGTCGGCCACCATCGCCGCCGTCTCGGGATAGCGGTCGAAGAAATTCTTGCGGACATAGGCCCCGTCCTTGGACTTGAAGTCCTGATATTCGCCGTCGACGCATTCCTCCATCAGTTGGCGCAGTTTCCCCGTGCTGTCCCTGGCGAGCAACGGATCCCAGTTCGAACCCCAAAGGCACTTGATGACGTTCCAGCCGGCGCCTTGATGACGTTCCAGCCGGCGCCGCGGAAATCCGCCTCGAGCTCCTGCACGATCTTGCCGTTGCCGCGCACCGGCCCGTCGAGGCGTTGCAGATTGCAATTGACGACGAAGATGAGATTGTCGAGCTTCTCGCGGCCCGCGAGCGAAATAGCGCCCAGCGATTCCGGCTCGTCCATTTCGCCGTCGCCGCAGAACGCCCAGACCTTGCGCTCGGCGGTGTCGGCGATTCTGCGGCCGTGGAGATAGCGCAGGAAACGGGCCTGGTAGATCGCCATCAGCGGCCCGAGCCCCATCGAAACCGTGGGGAATTGCCAGAAGTCGGGCATCAGCCAGGGATGCGGATAGGACGAAAGCCCTTTGCCGCCGACTTCCTGACGGAAATTGACCAGCTGATCCTCGCTCAAGCGTCCTTCGAGGAAGGCGCGCGCGTAGATTCCGGGCGAGGAGTGCCCCTGTAAATAAACGAGATCGCCGCCGCGCGTCTCGTCCGGAGCGCGCCAGAAATGCATGAAGCCGGCGTCGTAGAGCGTCGCCGCCGACTGAAAGCTGGCGATATGGCCGCCGAGTTCGGACGATTCCTTGTTGGCGCGCAGCACGATCGCCGCCGCGTTCCACCTGACGGTGCGGCGGATGATCCGTTCGAGGTCGCGGACGCCGGGATGCTCCGGCTGATCTTCCGGGCGGATCGTGTTGACATAGGCCGTATTGGCCGCAAACGGCAGCTTGGCGCCCTTGCGGCGCGCCGAGGTCACGACGGCGTCGAGCAGTTCGTCGACGCGATCCAGCCCTTCGAAAGCCTCGACCGAGTCGAGCGCATCGAGCCATTCGCGCGTCTCCGCGGCGTCGCCCTTCGGGTCATCGGTCATGGAGCCTCCCTAGCGCCTTTCGCCCGCCGACTTCGTCGGCCCCCGCTCCTTGCTTGTGTCTCATGGAGTCCGTCCATTGGCAATGCTGGCGCCGGCGGCTCACTCACGCAAAATATGCATAATCAAACGCCGTGCCGGGCGTTTTGGTCTAGCAAAGACGGAGGTTATCCGCCAGATGCGGGTTGAACGGATGAGGAATTCGCATAATGGGCCTGCGGATCCATGTCCTCGACGCAGGGTGAGGGCGACCCGACGCCCCCCTCATCGGGCCCGCGACCGCCGCCGTCGCCCGACAACGCCGCATCAACAATTATTCCCTCGATTCGACCACGTCCACCTTGCGGCGGCGCCGAGCGTCGCTTATTATAAGCCGACATATAATAAGTGAGATCGAACTTGACGCCTTTCACCCGCGCACGCGAACTCGCATTCACCTTACACGATGTCGCGCGCATGCTGCGCACCTATGCGGATCAACGCGCGCGCGAAGTGCACATGACGCGCGCGCAATGGGCCGTGTTGGTGAAGTTGCAGCGCGCGCAAGGCGTCAAGCAGTGCGAATTGGCCGACTCGCTCGAAATCGCGCCGATCACCCTCGCGCGCCTCGTCGACAAGCTGACCGCTTCCGGTCTGGTCGAGCGCCGCGACGACGCGACCGATCGGCGCGCCAATCGGCTTTTCCTGACTGCGGACGCCGCGCCGACGCTGCAAAAGCTCGGGGACCTCGGCGAGGCGGTGATGGCGCGCGCGCTGGCCGGTCTCGACGACGAGGCGATCGCCGCGATCGCCGCCGGTCTGCAACGCATCAAGACCAATCTCAAGCACGAATTGACCGCCGGAGTTTAGCGACGTGTCGCAAGTTTCCCCAGACTCACGCGACCGTTCGGTCGAGCCGACGCCCCTGGGTCGGACCCCGACCGCGCCGCCGCCGCCGGCGCCGGTCCCTTCGACGGCGCCGAGCGCTCCGGCCGCTCCGACGGCTCCGCTCGCCTCGTACGCGGCGGAGCCCCTGCCGGCGCCGACCCCGCCGCGACGCGGCGGCGGCGCCCGCCTTTTCCTGCTTGTCGTCGTGCCGCTCGCGGCGCTCGCGCTCGGTCTCCTGTGGTGGCTCTCCAGCGGCCGCTACGTCTCGACCGACAACGCCTATGTCGGCGCCGACAAGGTGCTGATCACCCCGCAAGTCACGGGCCCGATCGTCGCCGTGCACGTCCTCGAAGGGCAGCGCGTCGCCGTCGGCGATCCGCTGTTCGACATCGACCCGGCGCCGTATCGCACCGCGCTCGAGCTGGCGCAGGGACGTCTGGCGGCGGCGCGCGTCGAGTTCGCCAACCTGCGCTCGTCCTATGCGAGCAACATAGCGCAGATCGCGATGGGCCAGCAGGCGGTCGATCTGCGCCAGGCCGACTACGATCGCAAGGCGGCGTTGGTGAGAACCCGCGCCGGCACGCAAGCCGACCTCGACACTTCGAACGCCGCCCTGGTGCAGGCCAAGCAGATCCTCGAATTCTCGCGCTGGTGGCAGGAGTCGACCATCGTCAAGCTCGGCGGCGGGCCTGACGCCTCGATCGACACCTTTCCCGACTACATCCAGGCCAAGGCCCAGGTGGAGGACGCCGAGCGCAATCTGAGGAACACGAACGTGACCGCGCCGATCGCCGGGGTGGCGACGCAGGTCGACCAGATCGAACTCGGCCGTGTCGCGCCGGCGGGGCAGCCGGTGTTCGCCATCGTCGCGGACACGGGGCTGTGGGTCGACGCCAACCCGAAGGAATCGGACCTCACCTACGTGCGCGCCGGCCAGCGCGCGACCGTGACCATCGACGCGTTTCCGGGAAGCGAATGGCGCGGCAGGATTTCCTCGATCGCGCCGGGAACCGGCGCGCAATTCGCGATCCTGCCGCCGCAGAACTCCAGCGGCAATTGGGTCAAGGTGGTGCAGCGCGTGCCGCTGCGCTTTTCCTTCGACGCCGATCAGGACGTCTCCAACCTTCGCGCCGGGTTGAGCGTGATCCTGTCCATCGACACCGGACACCAGCGCTCGCTGAGCGGGCTGTGGAGCGACCTTTCGTCCTGGGCGCTGTCCTGGTTCGACGCGCCGCCGCCGGCCAAGGCCGCTGCGACGCCATGAGCGAAGCGGCCACCGAGCAAGTCGCGCCCTTCCCGCGCGCCATGATGACGATCTGCGTGATGATGGCGACGGTCATGCAGGCGCTCGACATGACCATCGCCAACGTCGCCCTGCCCTATATGCAGGGTTCGTTGTCGACGACCCAGGATCAGATCAACTGGGTGCTGACCTCCTACATCATCGCCGCCGCGATCATGACCTCGCCGCTCGGATGGATGGCGGCGCGCTTCGGCCGCAAGAGGCTGTTCATCGTCTGCACCGCCGGCTTCACCCTCGCCTCGATGTTCTGCGGCGTCGCCCAGGGCATCGAAGAGATGGTCGCCTTCCGCCTGATGCAGGGCATGTTCGGCGCCGCGCTGGTGCCGATCAGTCAGGCGGTGATGCTCGACATCTATCCGCCGGCCAAGCGCGGACAGGCGATGGCGATCTGGAGCATGGGCGTCATGCTCGGGCCGATCATGGGCCCGACGCTCGGCGGCTGGCTCACCGAGTATTATTCCTGGCGCTGGGTGTTCTACGTCAACCTGCCGTTCGGAATTCTCACTGTGCTCGGGCTTTCCGCGTTCATGACGGAAAGCGCGACCCATCGCGACGCGCCGTTTTCCTGGTTCGGCTTCCTCTCGCTGTCGCTCGGCATCGGCGCGCTGCAAATGATGCTCGACCGCGGACAGGACCAGGGTTGGTTCGATTCCAATGAAATCGTCGTCGAGACGATCCTGTCGGCCGTCGGCTTCTATTTCTTCTTCGCCGACGCCTTCACCTCGAAGCGTCCATTCATCGATTTGCGCATCTTCCGCGACTGGAACTTCTCCATCGCCATCGTGTTCATGTTCCTGATCGGCATCATCCTGCTGGCGACCATGGCGCTGGTGACGCCGTTCCTCGAGACTCTGTTGAACTATCCCGTGCTCACCAGCGGCTATATCCTGGGCACGCGCGGCGTCGGCACGTTTTTCGCCCTGATCGTCGTCGGCCGTCTGATCGCCAAGGTAGACGCGCGTATCTTGATGCTGTTCGGGCTGACGCTGTCGACTTTCGCCCTTTGGGTGATGGTCGGGTGGACGACCGACGTCTCGCCGCGCGCCATCGCCATCGACTCGGTCGCCCAAGGCGTCGGCCTCGGCTTCCTTTTCGTGCCCCTCAACACGATCGCGTTCGCGACGCTGCCGGCGGCGATGCGCACCGAGGGGGCGGCGCTGTGGACGCTGACCCGCAACATCGGCGCGTCGATCGGCATTTCGGTCGTCATCGCGCAGTTGACCAACATGATCACGGTCTTCCACAGCCAACTCGTCGAGCATGTCACGCCGTTCAACGACGCCATGCGCCTGCCCGACGCGATGGCGCTCGCCGGCCGCACCTTGCGCGATCTGTCGATATTCGACGGCGTGGTCACCCAGCAGGCGGCGACCATGGCCTATTCCAACGACTTCCTGCTGATGACGCTGATCTCGCTCTTCGCGTTTCCGCTGCTGGCGCTGCTCCGTTCGCCCAAGGCGGCGCCCGCCGCCAAGCCGAGCGAACGCGCGGCGGCGATGGACTGAAGCGAAGCCCGACGCCTGCCCTCGCGATCGGCTCGAACGCCATGGTCCATCGTCCCGCTCCCTGCTATGGGGAAGCCGCGGCGAACGCGACGCCCTTCTACGGGGCGAGGCGCCGGAGCCAGCGTCGGATCGCGATTTTCGCCATGTTTCGCCGGCGCGCGCCGGAATCGCGGGCGGACCATTGCGCTAACCCCGGCGCCCGGTGATTTGGGATCGCCATTATGTGCGAATGGCTCGAATTGGCGCGCGCATCGACGCGAGAGGGAGACGAACTCCGATTGCGGCGCCGCGAGGCGGAATTCGAAATCCGTTTCAATGGCTGGGAATTGGTCTCGACCCGAAGCTCGCGGTCGGAAGAGATGCTGGCGACGCTCGTCTGTCGATCGCTGACCCGAGCTCGCTCGCGGATGCTGATCGGCGGCCTCGGCATGGGCTTTACGGTCCGGGCGGCGCTCGACGCGCTCGGCCCGGAGGCGTCGATCACGGTGTGCGAATTGATTCCCGCAATCATCGACTGGAATCGAACGCTGATCGCCGACCTCGCCCGCCGCCCGCTTGACGACGGTCGCGTGACCGTCGTCAATTGCGACGTCGTCGAAATCCTCGCGTCTCGACAACGCGTTTTCGACGCTGTCTTGTTGGACGTCGATAACGGACCCGAGGCCGTATTGTATCAATCCAATCAAAGATTATACAGCGTCAGCGGTCTCGAGTTGATCAAACGTTCGCTCGGCTCGCATGGAACTGTCGGAATTTGGTCGGCCGACGTTTCCTCGAAATTCGAAAAGGCGATGGACGCCGCCGAAATGACATGGAAGCGGACGCCTGTCGACGCTCGCGGGGGAACGACGGGACCGGACCACACGATTTACATCGCCCAAGCGGCGGCGAATGGGGACCAGACCTCGGATTGATCCCCGACGCGACCTACGGTTTGCACGCATCTCAAGAACGGGGCGCGCCGTCTTTCGCCGCTATGCCGGCGCGCCGTGCGCGCGCAGGAACGCCCGCATGTGGAAGCTCGCCTGCGCCGGATCGTGCGCGTACGCGGCGCCGATCGGGCAGGCGCGGCGCGCCAGACAGCCTCCGTTCATGCAGGCGCGGCCCGCCTCCCTTCGCAGATGCGCGGTGCAGGCGGCGACGTCGTAGCCGTCCTCGGCGAAGGCGCCGACGGGACAGGCGCTCAGACACGGGCGCGCCGAACACGCCTCGCAGGGGCTCGCGCGCGGCGCGAGCGCGGGAACGTCGATCGGTTCGGCGAAGCCGAGCGCGCCGCGATAGCTGTGCCATAGCCCGTAATCGGGATGGATCAGCAGCCCGAGCGGCGAGACATGGACGGGTTCGGCGCGCATCGCCCAGCGCTGGAACGGCCAATGCGGCGGCCCGCCGAAGGGATAGAGCGCCCGCGCCCCCAGAGCGGCGGCGAGCGCGCCGATCACGCGCCGGCTCCAGCGGTCGAGCGGATGGGCAAGGCCGTCCAGCGCCTCGGGCGAGGCGGCGAAGGCGCTAAAACCCCGCGCGCCGGCGGCGCCGACGAGGACGATCGCCTCGACGCCGGATAGGCCCGCGCGCCTGTCGGCCTCGTCGAGCGCGAAGGCGCCGCGCGCGACGAGGCCGCCGCTCTCGATCGGCGCCAACGCGAGCATTCCGCCTCCTCAACTCGCGCGCGCCGTCAGCCGAGCGTGCGCTGCAACAAGATCATTTCGCTGCGACGATACCCAAGCGACTCGTAAAAGCCGACGACGGCGCCGTTCTCGGCGCGCACCATGAGATTGAGCTTGGGCGCGCCGCGCGCAGCGAGCCACGCCTCCGCCGCCTTCACCATCAGCCCGCCGATCCCCCGGCGCCTGAGATCGCGCGCGACGGCGAGGTAATAAATCCACCCGCGATGGCCGTCCCAGCCGACCATGACGGTCGCGGCGAGGCGCGCGCAGGCGCGTCCAGCCATCACCGTCGAACTCGGCCCCGCCAGCGCGAGCCGGATGTCGGCGCGCGGATCGTTCCAGGGACGGAGCAGCTCGCCCTCCTCCCACAGCGCGACCGCGGCCTCGATCTCCGCCTCGGTCAATTGGCCGATCTCAACCTGCGCGGCGCGCATGGCGCTCACCAGCGGATCAGCGCGGCGCCCCAGGTGAAGCCGCCGCCCATCGCCTCGATCATCACCAGGTCGCCCTTCTTGATGCGGCCGTCGCGCACCGCGACGTCGAGCGCCAGCGGGATCGAGGCGGCCGAAGTGTTGGCGTGCCGGTCGACGGTCACGACGACCTTTTCGCGCGCCAGACCGAGCTTGTCCGCCGAGGCCTCGATGATGCGCAGGTTGGCCTGATGCGGCACGAACCAGTCGACGTCGGCGGCGCAGACGCCGGCGTCGTCGAAACAAGCCTTGACGACGTCGGCGACCATGCCGACGGCATGCTTGAAGACTTCCCTGCCCTCCATGCGCAAATGCCCGACCGTCTTGCTGATCGAGGGGCCGCCATCGACATAGAGCTTGGCGCGATGGCGCCCGTCGGAGCGCAATCGGGTGGAAATGACGCCGGGCGAGGTGAGCGCCCCGTCGCTCGCGACGGCCTCCAGCACGATCGCGCCGGCGCCGTCGCCGAACAGCACGCAGGTCGTGCGGTCCGTCCAATCGAGCAGGCAAGAAAACGTCTCGGCGCCGATCACCAGCGCGCGCTCGTGCGAGCCCGAGACGAGAAACTTGTCGGCCGCCGCGACCGCGAAGACGAAACCGGAACACACCGCCTGCAAATCGAAGGCGACGCCGCGCCTGATGTCGAGATGGGCCTGCACCTGGGTCGCCACCGCCGGAAAGGTGTAGTCCGGCGTCGAGGTCGCGACGAGGATGAGATCGATGTCGGCGGGGCCAAGCCCCGCATCGGCCAGCGCCGCCTCGGCGGCCTTGGCGGCGAGCATCGAAGTGGTCTCGCCCTCGGCGGCGATATGACGCTGCCCAATGCCGGTGCGCTGGCGAATCCATTCGTCGGTGGTGTCGACCATCCTCGCCATCTCGGCGTTGCTGATCACGCGCTGCGGCAGGTAGGCGCCGACGCCGCGCACGGCTGAGCGAATTTTCGTTGCGTTCATGAAAGGAGGGATTCCCGAAGGCGCGTGAGGGTTCAAGACGTCGCCGGCGTCGCGGCCGGCGCGCGCGCTTCATTGGCCTGGGCGATCATTTCGCGAATTTTGCCGAGCAGTTCCTGGCGAACCATTTCGTAGCCGACCTCGATCGCGCCGGCGTAGCTCTCGGCGTCCGCCCCGCCATGACTCTTGATGACGACGCCGTCAAGGCCGAGAAACACGCCGCCGTTGACGCGCCCAGGATCCATTTTTTCGCGCAGCGCGCGAAACGCGTCGCGGGCCAGGAAACAACCGAGGCGCGACATCCAGCTGTGGCTCATCGCATCGTGGAAATAGTGGCCGATCTGTTTGGCGGTCCCCTCGGCGGTCTTGAGCGCGATATTGCCGGCGAAGCCTTCGGTGACGATGACGTCCACGGTCCCCCTGCCGAGGTCGTCGCCCTCGACGAAACCGTGGTAGCGCATTTGCGGCAACGCGGTCTCGCGCAGAACGCGGCCGGCGGCCTTGACCTCCTCGATGCCCTTGATTTCCTCGACGCCGATATTGAGCAGGCCGACGGTCGGGCACTCGATGTCGAATACGATGCGCGCCATCGCCGCGCCCATGATCGCCAGATCGATGAGGTGCTCGGCGTCGGCGCCGATCGTCGCGCCGACGTCGAGCACGATCGATTCGCCGCGCAGCGTCGGCCATATCGCGGCGATCGCCGGGCGTTCGATCAGCGGCATCGTGCGCAGGCATACTTTGGCCATCGCCATCAGGGCGCCGGTGTTGCCCGCCGAGACTGCACAATCGGCCTCGCCCTTCTTCACCGCCTCGATCGCCAGCCACATTGACGACGCGCGCCGCCCCGAACGCAACGTTTGGCTCGGCTTGTCCGTCATCTTGACCGCGACTTCGCAGTGGACGACGCGCGACTTGCCCGCAAGCGCGGGATGCGCGGCCAGAAGCGGCGCGATCGCCTTTTCGTCGCCGAACAGAATGAATTCGACGTCGGGCCGGCGCTCGAGCGCGATCGCCGCCGCGTCCAGCACGACGGAAGGCCCGTGGTCGCCGCCCATCGCGTCGAGCGCGATGCGAATGTCCTTGTTCATCCGAGTTTCCGCCCCAAAGGCGCTCGCCGACCCACCGGCGCGCGGGACAATAGCCGCTTCGTCGCGCAAGGCAATCGTCGCGGATCAAGCGGGGGCTCATTTGGCGAAATTGCGGCCGTGGCCCGGATCGCCGGGCCCGACGGGCTCGCCCGAAGGCGCAAATCGTCTGAAAATCGCCGTTCGCGCGCGCCGCTCTCCGTCGAGGACTTGACGGCGCCGGTCGCGGGGGCGCTCGCCAGGGCGATCGGCGCCTCACGCATTCTCGCGCGCGACTGTGACGGCAAAATCGCCGAGCGCCATCCCAAGGCCCGGCCGCCCGCCGGCGCGTCATCGCCTTTGCGCCGCGGCGACGGACCGACGCTGTCGCGTCTTGCCGCCGAGCTTGAAAGAACGAAGCCTTGGCCCGAAGCGAGTCCCGAAAGGATTCGTCGGACGCGCTCCCCGAGAAAAAGCCGACGCGGCGGAGCGCCGAGCGGCCCGCCGCGTCGTTCAATCCCGAAACGCCGTTATTTCTTGGCCAGAGCGCCGGCGGCTTTCTCGGCGATGTAGCCGAGCGCCGCGCCGATGACCAAGGAAATCACGACCTTGATAAACGGGTTGTCAAGCGAACCGGCGGCCACGGCCATATTCTTGCCTTCGAGCGCAAATCCCGCGAGCGCCGCATAGCCGAGAATACAAGCCGCAATGTCGTTCAGCATCGCCACCTTGGTGGCGTAGACGAGAATAAAGAGCGTGATGAATACGCAAATGCCGATCCACAGAGGCGACCCGAGCAAGGCGCCAAGCGGGACGTACACGACCAGCAACAGCATAATCAAGGCCATCACCGCGCCGAAGATATTGAGGGTGATCGCCTTCGTCAGACCGGCTTCCTTGCCGCCGCAGTGATAGAACGTAGCCCAAGCTATCAATGCGACCCAAATCTGCAGACCCAAACCGAACGGCGACAACAGCACGAATGCGGCGACGCCTGCGAGCACGCTGATACAGATCGCCAAGGCGGTGATAAGATCCATGTTCCTCTCCCCACCGGCGCGCGGTCCGACCCCTCGGCCGCCGCCCTTCGATCGGACCGGAATTCCGATGACCGATCGCTCATAGTCTCTATTTTGCCGGCGTTCGACAAGTCGGATTTTCTTGCGGCGCTTTGTCACGGGTTGAACATATATTGAGCGCTGAAAGATTTGCAGCCGTAGCGCCGAGTCGAATCGGGCGCGCGATTTCCGCGTCCGATCAACTCTTCTTTCTCGCGGTGCCCGCCAGCGCCTGGAATGGCGAGCCCGCGGCGCCGACGTCTTCGGGCGGCGTGAACTGCGCGCCGGGTTTGCGCGGATAAGGATCGATGCCCAAGGCCATGAACTCGGCCGCCAGCGCGCCGAGATCGATCCGGCCGTCGATGATCGGGTCGGGCGCGTCAGCGGCGTCGATGAGGATCGTCTCGGCCTGGCCGCTCGACGCGCCGCGCCGCGCCGCGCCCTCTTCGGCGGGCGGCGCGAAGCGCACGTCGACCGGCTCGTCGAGCGTCGCCGCGAACGGCTCCAGCGAAACGACGCAGGTTTGCACGAATTCGGCATGGACCTCGCCGGCGACGCGCACGCCGCGGCGTCCGGCGCGACGCAGCACGAACGTCGCCGTGAGTTCGGCGATCCCCGGCAAGCCGTTGAGCTCGGCCAGAGAGGCGCGCTCGGCGGGATTGGCCGCGATCGTCTGGGTGAGCCCTTCTTTCGGCAAGTGCTCGACCCGCACCGGACGGCTGAACAAAACCTCGGTCGTCATCGCGCGTCTCCCAACGCTCCGGGAAAAGCAAACCGTCCGCCGCAAAATAAGTCGATCCCCTCGCGCTCGAGCGCGAGCGCGGCCGCGATGACGTAGCGCGCGAGGTCGCGCGAGCGCGGCGCCGCGGAGACGTCGCTCGCGCCGTAGACGTTGCGCGCGAGCGCCGCCGCGAGAGCCTGCGCGTCGCGCGCGGCCAGCGCCTCGCCATAGGCTCGGTTACGGCCGCAAAAGGCCGCGGCCATGCTCTTCATGCGCCTGGCGACGCCGGTGTCGCTCGCCGCCGTTTCGCGCAGCGCGTCCTCGAAATGGCGGAAAACGCAATCGACGAGATCCTGCGCGATCTCGGCGCCGATGTCGCCGAGCTCGCCGAGGCGGCGCATCACAAGTCCTGCGTGCAAGGCGATCATTTCGAAGCGGCCGTCGAGGCTGTCGGCGACCGCCCAATGCGTGTAAAGCGCGGGGGCCCGCGCGGCCGCCACGATCTCGCCGTGAATCTGTTCGATCAGCATGCGGTTGGCGCGCCGGGCGCGCCAGCGGGCGAGGATCATGCGACGCCTTGCTTTTCGTCAGCGCCTTGGGTTAGGCATCGGCATACGATCTGGCAAGTGAAAAAGCTTCTCATCGAAGCGGAGAGCGCCCATGCGGCCGAGACACAATTTTCGCGCGCGCCATCGCCTCGCGGCCTTCGCGGGCGTCCTCGCCCTCGGCGCCGCGCTGAGCGGATGCCTCGGCTACGACGGCGACTTCGACCGCGGCTATCAGGTCGATCAGCAATCCCTGGATCAGGTTAAGATCGGCGCGACGACGAAGCCGCAGGCGCTCGCGCTGATGGGCACGCCTTCGACGACTTCGACCGTCGGCGGCGACGCCTGGTATTACATCGGCCAGAAGATGTCGCGCGCGCTCGCCTTCATGCCCGCCAAGATGACCGACCAGAACGTGCTCGCGATCTACTTCGACAAGAGCGGAAAGGTCGCGCGCATCGCCAACTACGGCATGCAGGACGGCAAGGTGTTCGATTTCGTTTCGCGCACGACGCCGACCGGCGGACAGGAGCCGAACTTCCTGCGCAACATCATGACCGGGCTCTTCCACTTCACCTGACGGCCGCCGCGGCGCCGCAATGGGCGGGGACGGCTCAGCCGACCAGTCCGGGAACCGCCGCCGCCGCGCGCGCCGCTTCCTGCGCCTCCGGCGTCAGGCGAGCCGCTAGGCGAGCTTGACGCGCTCGTTGTCGGTCGAACCGCCCAGCGCGACCGCGTCGCGATCGGCGAATTCCGTGTTCAGGCGCGCGAATTCGGCGACTTCAGTCGGGCGGACGAAAGGCAAATCCTCAGGGTGGACGAAGATCGCCTTCCATCGGCTGGACGCGCGCGAAAAAGGAAAGGGCGGGGACGAGCCCCGCCCTCGACATCTCGTCTTCCGCAAACCGTCAGTGCGCGAGGATCGCCAGCAGCAGCAGCGCGACGATATTCATGATCTTAATCAGCGGGTTGATCGCGGGGCCGGCGGTGTCCTTATAGGGATCGCCGACGGTGTCGCCGGTGATCGACGCCTTGTGCGCTTCCGAACCCTTCATGTGCTTGACCCCGTCCTTGTCGACGAAGCCGTCCTCGAAGCTCTTCTTGGCGTTGTCCCAGGCGCCGCCGCCCGAGGTCATGGAGATCGCGACGAAGAGGCCGTTGACGATGACGCCGAGCAGCGCGGCGCCGAGCGCGGCGAAGCCCGAGGCCTTGGAGCCGGAGATCAGCAGCACGCCGAAATAGACGACGAAGGGCGTGAGCACGGGGAGCAGCGAGGGAACGATCATTTCCCGGATCGCCGCCTTGGTCAGCATGTCGACGGCGCGGCCGTAGTCGGGACGCTGCGTGCCCTGCATGATCCCCGGCATCTCCTTGAATTGCCGGCGAACCTCCATCACCACCGAACCCGCCGCGCGCCCGACCGCGGTCATCGCGATGCCGCCGAAGAGATAGGGGATGAGGCCGCCGAAGATCAGGCCGGCGACGACGTAAGGGTTGGAGAGGTTGAAATCGACCACGCCGACGTCTTGGAAGTAGGCCACCCCGGTGTCGACGAAGTGCTTGATGTCGTTGGTGTAGGCGGCGAACAGCACCAACGCGCCCAGGCCGGCCGAGCCGATGGCGTAGCCCTTGGTGACCGCCTTGGTGGTGTTGCCGACCGCGTCGAGCGCGTCGGTTGAATGGCGCACCTCCTTGGGCAGGCCGGCCATTTCGGCGATGCCGCCGGCGTTGTCGGTGACCGGGCCGTACGCGTCGAGCGCGACGATCATGCCGGCGAGGCCGAGCATGGTCGTCACCGCGATCGCGGTGCCGAACAGGCCCGCGAGCTGGTAGGTCGAGACGATGCCGGCGATGATGACCAACGCCGGCAGCGCCGCCGACTCCAAGGACACCGCGAGGCCTTGGATGACGTTGGTGCCGTGGCCGGTGACGGAGGCCTGGGCGATCGAGACGACCGGGCGCTTGCCGGTGCCGGTGTAATATTCGGTGATGACGACGATGAGGCCGGTGATGACGAGGCCGACGACGCCGCAGACGAACAGATTCACGCCCATCACCGGCTTGCCCGCCACCGTTCCGATTTCGCCCCAGCCGACGACGAATTGCGTCGCGACGGCGAGGCCGACGATCGAGAGGAGGCCGGTGGCGATCAGGCCCTTGTACAGCGCGCCCATGATCGAATTGTTGGCGCCGAGCTTGACGAAGAACGTGCCGGCGATCGAGGTGAGGATGCAGGCGCCGCAGATCGCCAGCGGATAGAGCATCGTCTGGGCGAGGTTCGGCGCCCCGGCGAAGAAGATCGAGGCGAGCACCATCGTCGCCACCACCGTCACCGCATAGGTTTCGAACAGATCCGCCGCCATGCCGGCGCAATCGCCGACGTTGTCGCCGACGTTGTCGGCGATCGTCGCCGGGTTGCGCGGATCGTCTTCGGGAATTCCCGCTTCGACCTTGCCGACCAGGTCGGCGCCGACGTCGGCGCCCTTGGTGAAGATGCCGCCGCCGAGACGGGCGAAGATGGAGATCAGCGAGGCGCCGAAGCCGAGCGCGACCAGCGCGTCGACGACGACACGGTCGGCGACGCCGTAGCCGAGCGGGCCGGTGAGAACCCAGTAGTAGCCGCTGACGCCGAGCAGCGCGAGGCCGGCCACCAGAAGTCCGGTCACCGAGCCCGCCTTGTAGGCGACGTCGAGGCCGCCGGCGAGCGACTGAGTCGCCGCCTGGGCGGTGCGCACGTTGGCGCGAACCGAGACATTCATGCCGATGAAGCCAGCCGAGCCGGAGAGGATGGCGCCGATCAGGAAGCCGATCGCCACCGTCCACGACAACAACAGGCCGAGGAGGATGAAAACGACGACGCCGACGCCGGCGATGGTGGCGTACTGCCTCTTTAGATAGGCTTGCGCGCCTTCGCGCACAGCAGCTGAAATTTCCTGCATCCGGGCCGTGCCGCTATCGGCGGCCATCAACTTCGTGACGGTGTAACCGCCGTAGACAAGCGACAAGGCGCCGCAAAGAATAATAAGACCCAAGGCCATGGCGTCCCCCAGGGAACGGAATCGCGGCGTTAAGCGCCGCCCGCTTCAGACGGGGCGGCCTATGCCAGAATCCCACCCCCCCGGCAATGCGCAGCCTCAAATGCGGCCGATTGTTGCGACGCGATAAAATGTGGCGAAACAGCCGTTCAATTCGCGGGCTGGCCGACGAAACCGGCGCTTAAGCGGGGTCAGGCGCGTCCACGGCGGTCCGCGCTAATTCGCCGCAGTCCTCGCCCCTTGTGGCCGCGAAGGCGACTCATTGCGCGTCGGACTCGGCCAGCCGGTCGGCGAAAAAGGCGATCGTCTTGGCGTAGACCGGCGCCGCGTTCCATTCGAGCAGCGCGGCGAAATTGGGCTCGCCTTCATGGAAGCCCTGGCCGCGCTTCCAGCCCTTGTTCTTGAGGAAATTGGCGGTCGAGGCGAGCGCGTCCTCGGAGCTGCCGACCAGGTCGGCGATCGCGCCGCCGTCGGCGCTGGTCGCGTATTTGAGATAGGTCGAAGGCATGAATTGCGTCTGGCCGATCTCCCCCGCCCAGGCCCCATGCATTTCCTCCGCCTGCATGTCGCCGCGTGCGACCAGCTTCAGCGCGTCGACGAGCTCCTCGCGGAACTGGTCGGCGCGACGGCAGTCGTAGGCGAGCGTCGCCAGCGCGTTAAAAGTCGGATAATTGCCGAGCCCGGCGCCGAATTCGGTCTCGAGGCCCCAGATCGCCACCAGGATCGGACCCGGCACGCCGAAGCGCTGTTCGATCTTCTCCAGCGGCTCGGCATAGGCGACGAGCTCCTGGCGCCCCTTGCGCACGCGATAGGCGCTGACCCGCTTGGCGACGAAACTGTCGAAGTCCTGCCCGAACGAACCCTGGCGCCGGTCGTGAGCGATGACGTCGGGATCGTAGGCGACGTTGCTCAACGCCGAGTCGATGACCGCCGGCGGCAAGCCGTCGATCTCCGCTTCCTGCTTGAAGCCTTCGAGCCAGGCGGAGAAGCCGCCCGGCGTCACGCCGCAATCGGCGGCCGGCGCCGCCGGCTTGGCGGCGACCGGGGCGGCCGGCGGCGCGGCGGCGACCGGCGCGGCGACGGGCGAATCGGACGGGGCGGCGATCGGCTTGGAAGGCGGCGAGGCGAGCGAGACTGCGCCGGCGAGCGCCAGCGCTGCGCCCGCCATGGCGGCGCGCGCGAAGGTCCGAAGACCCCTGGCGGCGATGTCGGCCCCTTTCTCCATCGGCGAACTCCAGCCTCGTTCAAGCGCACTCTCGGTCAAACGTCGGCCGAAGCCAACGCGGAAGACGTCGCCGCAAAATAATGGCCGAAGCTTGGCGGGCGCCGCGCCGGCCAAGCTCAAGCTCGCGCGGCGCGCGCGGCGGCGGCGAGCGTGTTGGCCAT
>JBEKAL010000062.1:0-15468 GCA_050015935.1 Roseiarcus sp. | reverse complement strand
GGCGCCAGCGCCAGCGCCGCCGGCGGCCGTCGAGCCGCCGCCCGCGCCGGTCAAGGCGTCGACTCCGCCGCCTCCGCCGAAGACGCAGCCTCAGCGCCCCGCCAAACCGGCGGCGTCGCCTCAGGCGAAGCCGCAGTCCAAGCCGGCGCCCGCGCGGCCGACCCTGAGAGGAGCGGCGTCGAGGCCCGAGGCGGCCGAGGCGGAGGTCGACGCCTATCGCGCATCGCTTTACGCGCGAATCTACGGCGCGGTCCGCTATCCCGAATCGGCGCGCGAGCGCGGAGTCGACGGCGTTGCGATCGTGAATTTTTCTTTTGACGCGACGGGGCAAGTGACGTCCGCGAGCCTTGCGCGATCGAGCGGCGACGCCGAACTCGACGCGGACGCGCTCGCAAGCATCCGGCGCGCGAGCCCGCTGCCGCCCCCTCCCGAAGGGGCGCCGCGCGCTTACGCGATTCCCCTCCGCTATCGCCTGCGTTGAAGGCGCGACAACGTCGACGGCGCTGGTCGTCGCGCCGGCCCCTCGACGGCGTTCAGCCGGATTGCGAGCCCCGGCGCGCGCCCATGGCCGCGGTTGCCGGCGCGGGCGAAGCCGTTCATATTGGCTCGGCGGCGCGGCGGTTGCGAGTTCAAACCTGAAATCGTCCGCCGGTCCTAACGAAGCGGGATCGAGCGGCGAGCGATGCGCGCGAATGCGGATGGCCTCCTGCGCGAGCCGCACCGCGCCGGCGCGGCGGCCGGCGCGACCCTGCAGATCCTCGGATTCAGTCAGCTCTGTGCGAGTTCGATCCGCATTTCGCCGGCAGGGCTCGAACAAGCGATCGTCGACCTTTACATGCAGCCTTCCCCGCCGCTCCCGCGCGCGGAGACAATCGAGGAGACGCGTCATGGCGAACACCGTGATACTCAGCGAGTCGGAACTTCAATCGGCCCTGCAAAAGCTGAGGGACTGGTCGGTCAAGGGGCCAAATATCGAAGCCTCCTTCGAGTTCAAGACGTTTCGCGACGCGATATCGTTCATCGTGCAGATCGCCATCGAAGCCGAGGTCGTGAACCACCATCCCGAGTTGCACAATTCCTACAACCGCGTCTCGTTTTCGCTCTGTACGCATGACGCGGGCAACCGGATCACCGACCTCGACATTAAGATGGCGGCGCGGATCGGCGACGCCGCGCATCGCTTTCGAAGCATGACTTGATTCGGCGCGAAAAGCGCGATCCGTCGTTCGACGGGGACACTCTCGGCATGCTCGATTCAAGCTCCCCGTCGCGGTCGGAGTTCGCGGGAAAGACCGTCGTCGTCACCGGGGGGAGCAGGGGCGTCGGCCGCGCCGTCGCCCAGGGCTTCGCCGAGCGCGGCGCGCATGTCGTCGTCGCCGGCGGAAACGGCGAAGCGGCCAATCGGGCGGCGGACGAAATCGCGCGCGACACCGGCGCCGCGACGCTCGGCGCACAAGCCGACGTCGGCGTCGCCGATCAATGCGAAAGACTGATCGCCGCAGCGGCGGAGCGCTTCGGCGCGGTCGACGTTCTCGTCAACAACGCGGGCCATTTCGCTCTCGTTGCGCTGCTCGACGCGGGCGCCGAGGAAGCGGCGCGGTTCCTCGACGCCAATTTCTGCGGCCCGTTGTTTTGCGGCCGGGCGTTCGCGCGACGCGTCATCGAAGCCAAGCGATCCGGGGTGGTCGTGAACGTCTCCAGCATCGCGGCGGCGCGGCCGGCGCCGGGCTGCGGGCTCTATTCGGCCTCCAAGGCGGCGCTCGACAGCCTGACCCGATCGATGGCGCTGGAATGGACCGCCAGGGGAATTCGCGTCAACAGCGTCGCCCCCGGCCACGTCGCCATCGAGGGCGTGATGGCGGATTTCGCCGCCGGCCGGCTCGACCGCGCCATGATCGCCCGCATCCCGGCGGGCCGGGTCGCCGACGTTGAGGACATCGCCGAGGCCGTGATCTTTCTGGCCGGCGAAAAGTCGCGCCACATTGTCGGACAGACTCTGACCGTCGACGGCGGGGAAGGGTTCTAGCGCCGCGCGTCAGCCAAGTTGCGGGGGCGCGAACCCCTTACCGTTTATCGGCCGGCGCGGACTTGGGGGCGCGATCCAAGGGGGCCGATCCAAGAAGACGCGCCGGGCAGTTCCCGAAATTTTTACGTTTGACGTTCAATGTCGGCGCATTCGCGTTGCGTCAGGCTGAGACGCCTTACGGCCCGAGGGTCGACGGGAGACCGGAATGCTCGCGCCATCGTTCAAAGAGGTCGGGGACGCGGCCAAGCTCGCGCGCGCAAGGAGCGAACCGACGAGCCTCTCATGGGCCTGACCCGCGCCGCCGCGGCGCGTCGACTGCGGCTCGGGTTCGCCGCGCCGAAAGGCGCCGCGCCCGCGGCGCCGGGCGAAGCCGCGTCCGGCGCGGCCGACGATTCCGAATTTCATTTCGTAGTCGTTCGCGATTTGGCCGGCTTGGACGGCGTGAAGCAGGCTTGGGATCGCCTCGCCGATCGCAGCGCAGCCCCGCAACAGGGATTTCAGGCCTTCGCCTGGATGCGTTCTTGGGCGGTCCACTATGCCGACGAGGGACACGAACTGCACGTTGTGCTCGGCTATCGCCGCGGCGAACTTGCGCTGATCTGGCCTCTGGCCGCGCGCAAGAGGCTCGGACTGCGCGTTCTCGAGTTTCTTGGCGAACCGCTTTGCCAATACCATGACGTCTTGATCGAGCGGGGCGCGGACGCCGGTGCCTTGCTCGCCTCGGCGTTGCGCCATCTCAAAAGGGCGCCCTACGACCTCCTCGCCCTTCGGCGGGTGCGCGCGGACACGAAACTGGCGACGCTGCTGATCGAGGCCGGGGCGACGGTCGATCGCCGCGAAACGGCCCCCTTCATCGACTTCGCCGGCGTCAGGGATTTCGAGGAGTTCGAACGGACCTTGCCGTCCAAGGCGCGCGCGAGCCGGCGCCGCCGCATGCGCCGGATTCGGGAATTGGGAAAAATCGCTTTTGAGACCTGCGAAAGCCCGGCGCACGCGGACGAACTCGTCAAGACCGCGATGGCCTTCAAGCGCACATGGGCGCTCAAGAGCGGCCACTACGCGCCGGCGGCGTTCGACCCCCGCTTCGAGCGATGCTTTCAGGACGCCGCCCGGCCGAGCGAGCCCAACGCCTCGCTGCGCGTGTTCGCGATGCTTTGCGACGGCCGTCCGATCGGCGTCGAGATTTCCTACGGCTATAAGGGGCGACTGTTCGCGCACGTCCTCGCGCCCGACCCGGCCTACGCGAAGCACGGCCTCGGCAACGCCTTGGCGGACGCCGCGATCCGGGCCGCGTTCGCGCAGGGGTATCAAGTCTACGATCTGCTTGCCCCGGCCGATCCCTACAAGGCGGCCTGGACGAAAAGCGGCGTCGAGATGATGGACTTCACGCTGACCGCGAGTCGACGCGGCGCCCTGCTTCATTGGTTGGCTTTCGGTCCCGGCCGGCGTTTGGCGCGCGCCGCCGTAAAGCGCGCGCCGCCGGCCTTGGCGCGGTTTCTGCTCCGCCGCATGCAACGGCGCGCCGGCGCCTGACCGGCGGCCCTATAGGCGACGATTGGCGCTTTCGCGCCGCGCCGCGTCCGGCCCTTCTCTCACGCGAACGCCAGCGCCGCCGCGAATGGATCGCGATGGTCGGCGGCGGCGGCGCAACCCAAGCGCGGTGGTTCGACCAGAGCGCGTCGGCGCCGTCGTCCGTTCAACGCGCCGCTCTCGGCTTTGCGGACTCGCCGCGGCGTCGCGCGTCGGTTTGACGATGCGCGACGGGGCCTGTACGTTTCTCAAGGGGGGCGCCAAGCGCGTCGCGCGTGAAGCGTGCTGCGCGCCGACGCGGGTTGTCGATGTCGCGCGAGGATTGCAGTCACACGAGAGCGCATGCCCTCGGCGCTGGCGCGGACAGGGTCGGATCGTCAGTCGAACGATCCCAGACGCCGGCGACGCGATCCCAGTCGTCGACGGGCGGGTCGAGCGCGTCGGCCTCATGTCGCTGAATTCAGCCAACGCGAAAGATCTTGCGCCGTCCGATCTCTCGGCGCCCGCGCCGCTGGCCAGCCTTCGCGGCGTCGACAAGGTGTTCGCCAACGGGCTCGAGGCCTTGATGGGCCTCGACATCGAAGTGCGCGAAGGGGAGTTTCTGTCCTTGCTCGGCCCGTCGGGCTGCGGCAAGTCCACGGCGCTCAGGCTGCTCGCGGGCCTCACGACGCCGACGCGCGGCGAAATCGACTGGCGCGGCGGGCGACGGGCGTTGAGCTTCGTGTTTCAGGAGCCGACGCTGATGCCGTGGGCGACGGTTTTCGCCAACGTCTGGTTGCCGTTGCGCCTTGGCGGGATCTCCAAGGACATGGCGCGCTCGCGCGTCGAAGAAGCGCTCGACATGGTTGGTCTGAGCGGATTTGCGAAGGCCTATCCGCGCGAACTTTCCGGGGGCATGAAGATGCGCGCCTCGATCGCGCGCGCGCTGGTCACGCGCCCCACGGCGCTGCTGATGGACGAACCCTTCGCGGCGCTCGACGAAATCACGCGTTTGAGGCTCAATGACGATCTCCTGGCGCTGAGGAGCGCGCTCGGCGCGACCGTCGTTTTCGTCACCCATTCCGTATTTGAAAGCGTCTATCTCTCGACCCGCATCGTCATCATGGCGCCGCGCCCCGGACGCGCCGTCGCGGAAATCGTCGTCGACGCGTCGGCGCCGCGCAACGAAGAGTTTCGCATCAGCCGCGGCTACGCGGAAAAATGTCGCGAGACGTCCTCGGCGCTGCACGAGGCCATGGCTTTGCCCCGCGAACCCGAATCGTCCAGCGTCAAAGGCGCGAGGGCATGAAACGACAAGAATTCACCGAGCATATGTTGCCGTTCTTCACGCTGGCGCTCGGGCTTTCGGCTTGGGAGGCGGCGGTGCGCTATTACGCGGTTCCGCCTTATATATTGCCGGCGCCGAGCCTCGTCGTCGCGACGCTGATCAAGGACTGGGGCACGCTGTCCGGCTCGCTGATCGTGACGCTCTCCATCACGTTCGAGGCTCTCGCGGCGGCGGTCGTCGGGGGCGTGGCCATCGCCGTCGCGTTCGCGCAGTGGCGTCTCGTCGAACGCGCGTTCTTCCCCTTCGCCGTGGCGATGCAGGTCACGCCGATCGTTGCGATCGCGCCGCTCCTGTTGATTTACCTCAGCGCCAATGCCGCGGTGCTGGTCGTCGCGTTCCTGGTCGCGTTCTTTCCCATTCTCGCCAACACGACGCTGGGACTTTCTTCGGCCGATCGCAATCTCGTCGATCTTTTTCGACTCTACCGCGCTTCGCGTTGGCGGCAATTGGCCTGGCTGCGGCTGCCTGCGGCTCTGCCGTATTTCCTCGCGGGCCTGCGCATCGCCGGCGGGCTGGCGCTGGTCGGCGCGATCGTGGCGGAAATCGCGGCGGGGTCGGCCGGACAAGGCGCCGGGCTCGCCTATCGCATCGTCGAATCCGGCTTTCGCCTGAATATTCCGCGCATGTTTGCGGCGCTGCTGCTGATCTCGGCGTCCGGCATAGCGATCTACCTCATGCTTTCCGCTCTTTCGTATCTGCTGCTGCGGCATTGGCACGAAAGCGCGCAAAGGCGTGAAACGTGACGAATCTCGTTTTTTCCGAATTGACGAAGACGTTTGGCTCGACGCGGCGCGGGTCGCCCGGGAAGAGCGAGCGGTCGGGCGAGGATCAGGCCGACGCTTTTCGTCGCCAACTGACCAGCGTGACCCTATTGGCGCCGTCGAGCGTCCGCTCCGGCTCCGGCACGAGGCCGAATTGTCTCAGCACGTCCTCCGGCGAGCGTCCTAGCCGGCCCTGCAAGAAGACCGGCAGGCCGCCCGGCAGCTCGACCTTGCCGGAGCGGCTGAGGTGAAAACGGTCATAGCCGACATCAAGGAACAGACTGTAGACCTGGGGTCCGCCGATGATGGCCGCGACGCCCTGCGAAAGCCCCAACGCCGCGCACGCTTCATCAAACGTCGCGCCGGCGGGATTCCACAGCACGGATCTCGGATTGTCAGGATCGGGCGCGATCGCCGCGATTGTGCGGGTCAAGACCACGCGGCGCCGGCGCGCCGAGTTCGGCTGGCCTTCGTGCGAGCGGCGCCCGTGAACCACGACGTCGACATGGTCCAGCTCGCGTTCGAAGAACCGTTGATCGGCCTCGCTCTTGAGGATGTCCGGCATGATCGCGTCCGAATCCGCGATCATTCCGTCGGCTGACACAATGGCGTAGCCTTCGATGCGGCAACGTGCGGACATGAGAAGCGATTCTCCCGAGGACTCGACGGCGGGCGCCGTCTCAGGATGGCGCGCTTTGCCCGACGATCCTATGGCGCGCTGCAAAAAAATGTCGAACTCTGACGATCGAGCGCCTCGATCGTCTGGACGAGCTCGGCCGATCGCCCGCAACGCCTCCCTGCGGCGCCGCGCGGGGCGCGCAACCGCGTTTCGCCAATGGGCGAAGCGTCGGCGCCGCGCTCGATCGCGCCCGGTTGCGCTAAGCCAACCGCGGCTTCGCCGCTCTTGACGCGGAATTGACAATCGATCAGCTCATGGCCATCGAAGCCGAGGACATCCGCCAGGGCCGCGCGTTTCAGCGACAGGAGAAAGATCCATGACGCCATCGGTTCTCGTCGCGCCGTCGATTCTGTCGGCCGATTTTTCCAGGCTCGGCCAGGAAGTGCGCGCAGTCGACTCGGCCGGCGCGGATTGGATCCATCTCGACGTGATGGATGGGCATTTCGTTCCCAACATCACCTTCGGCCCGCCGGTGGCGGCGGCGCTGCGCCCGCATTCGGACAAAGTGTTCGATTGCCATCTGATGATCGAGCCGGCCGATCCCTATCTCGAGGCCTTCGCCGCGGCCGGCTCGGACCGGATCACGGTCCATGTCGAGGCGTGCACGCACCTCGACCGCTCGCTGCAGGCGATTCGCGCGCTCGGCAAGAAGGCGGGCGCGGCGCTCAATCCCGCGACGCCGGCCGAGACGATCGAATACGTGCTCGATCGGCTCGATCTCGTTCTGCTGTTGACGGTCAATCCCGGCTTCGGCGGTCAGGCGTTCATCCCCGCGGTGGTCGAAAAGATCGCGCGCGTCAAGCGCATGATCGGCGCTCGCCATATCGACATCGAGGTCGACGGCGGCGTGACGCCGGAGACCGCGCCGCTGGTGGTCGGCGCCGGCGCGAACGTCCTGGTCGCGGGATCGGCGGTCTTCAAGGGCGGCCGCGCCGCCTACGCCGGCAATATCGCGGCGATCCGCGCCGCGGCCTCGCGCGGGGCCGCGAATCCCGATTGACGTATGTCGACGCGCCCCTTGCGCGCAGCCGAATGAGGCGGCAGACTGACCAAATGACCGAGAACAAAGCGGTTCTCATCACCGGCGCCTCACGCGGCATCGGGCGCGCCGCGGCGCTGCTCGCTTGCACGCGCGACTGGTCGGTCGGCGTCAATTACGTGCGTGACGAGGCCGCGGCCCGCGAAGTCGTCGAGAATATCGCGCGGGCGGGCGGCAAGGCGGTGGCGTTGCGCGGCGATGTCGCCGACGAGGAGGACGTCGTCGCGGTGTTCGAGGGCGCGACGCGCGCGCTGGGGCCGCTTCGCGGCGTCGTCGTCAACGCCGGAATCGTCGCGCCCGCGACGCGCCTGGTCGACATGAGCGTCGAGCGCATGCGGCGGATGTTCGAGGTCAACATCCTCGGCGCCTACCTGACCGCGCGCGAGGCGGCGCGGCGGATGTCGAAGAGCCTCGGGGGCGCCGGCGGCTCGATCGTGCTGGTTTCCTCCGCCGCGGCGCGGCTCGGCTCCCCCGGCCTCTACGTCGATTACGCCGGCTCGAAGGGCGCGATCGACACGCTGACCCTCGGCCTCGCCAAGGAACTGGCGGCCGAAGGCGTGCGCGTCAACGCAGTCCGGCCGGGCGTGATCGACACCGAAATCCACGCCAGCGGCGGCGAACCCGATCACGCGTTCAAAGTCGGCGCGGCGACGCCCTTCGGCCGGCCGGGAACGCCCGACGAAGTCGCCGAGGCGGTCGTCTGGCTGCTCAGCGACGCCGCCTCCTACGTGACCGGCGCCATTCTCGACGTGGCCGGCGGGCGGTAGAGCGGGGCGCTGAAAAATTGGCGGAGCGCCCTTGACAACGATATATCGTTTGCGACATATTGCCAGTACGATATATCGCATGCTAGATATGTCGACTTCTAACGAGGTTCCGATGTCCGCTGCTTCCTCTTCCTTCGACCACGCCGGCGATTTCGCCCCCGAGGGCGACCGAGCCGGTCCCTGGCGCCATCGCCACGACGGGTTTGGGCCGCCGCTGCCGATCAAGCTTCTCGCGGTGGCGGGCGCTTTCTGGATCGCGCCGCCGCTCGGCTTCGCTGCGCTCGGCCTCTGGGCCTGGCGCGCCTGGCGGCACAATGGCGGCGTCAGCCGCTGCGGCTACGCCGACGGTTGGCGCGAATTCGCCGAGCGCGCGCGCTCGCGCTGCGACTGGCCACGCCGGTCGAGCGGCAACGCCGCCTTCGACGAGCGCCGGCGCGAGACTTTGCGCGCGATCCAGGAGGAGGCCGACGCCTTCTCCGATTTCGAGCGCCGTCAGCGCGAGTCGCGCGACCGCGAGACGTTCGACCGTTTCATGGCCGACCGCAGAGCGGCGGAGGCCGCCAAGCGCGACGAGCCCAAAGCGCCCGACGCGGTTTGAACGCACGCCATGTTCCGCCGCGCCGCGCTTTCGTCGTCGCGGCGCGGCGCGCTATCGCGCCGGCGAAGCTCCGAGGGTCGGCGATTCGCCGCTGATTGAACAATGAGAGAGCGACCCCCCTTCGGCCCGCGCCGGACCGGCGACGAAAGCGCCGACTTCGAACGGGCCGCGCATTGGCGCGGCCTGTTCGGCCGCCATCGCGGCGGGCCGTTTGCGCGCTGGCGCGGGCCGCGCATGTTCGATTCCGGCGCGTTGCGGCTGCTGGTGCTCGGCCTGATCGCCGAGGCGCCGCGCCATGGCTACGACATCATCCGCGACCTGCACGACCGTTTCCAGGGCGCTTATCGGCCGAGTCCCGGCTCGATCTACCCGATCCTGCAAACGCTGGCCGAGGCCGGGCTGGTGACGTCGGAGACGCACGGGCGCCAGCGCCTGTTCGCGGTCACCGACGAGGGTCGCGCCTATCTCGCCGACCAGCGCGCCGAATTGGACGCGATCAACGCCCAGCTCGAGGAAGCCGCGCGCCCGATCGGCGAGTCGGCGATCGGCGAAGCGATCCGGGAATTGCGCGCGGCGCTGTACGACAAGCTGCGCAAGGGCGCGCTCAGTCCGACCCAGGCGGCCAGGCTGCGCGACGCGCTCGAGCGCGCGCGGCGCGAGATCGAGGAAATCTGAGCGCGCTGGCGCTTTCTTGCTCTTGAGCCTGTTGTGCAAGATGGCGCAAGACAATCAAACCCTGCTCGAAACCACTCGACGCGTGCGCACTAACCTCATGCATCGAAAAGACTTTACCCGCCTGAAACAATTGCAAAACCCGCCGCCGTCCGCCTCACAACAGCTCTCGCTGGACTGGAGCGCAACATGAGGCGGGCAGCCGTAGGCTTGTCCCGACCATGACGGCGTTGGGTTCGCGGAACTTTCTTCCATGAGTGGGATCACTGGATCTTGGCATTAGCTATCGTCGGGGAAGCTGTTGCTGGAAAGCTAGCGGTGGAGCGGATCGCCGATGGTTCATCCGACAGGCGAAGCGCGCCTGCGACGCCGCCAAACGGCGCGGAAACGGGCCAGAATGGGCGTCCGAGACGCCGATCCGGGCGGTTTTGCACCGGGAAGACATTGTCCAGGCTTCCCGGAGGCCGGAAGTTGGGCTACTTTTCCAGGGAAGGTGAGCGGATGCGCCGTCGATCTGGGAAATCCGGGTCCAAGTAAGATCAAGAAGGGGAAGACTTATGACCCAGTCAGATGCGGTAGCCGTCGCCGAATTTGCGGAATCGCGGCGGGCCAATATTCTTCGGGCTGTGTTCGCGGCGACCGTCGGCACCGTGATCGAATGGTACGACTATGCTCTTTACGGTGCCGCTTCAGGCTTGATCATCAGTAGGCTGTTCTTTCCAAGTCTCGAGCCTCTCAACGCCACGCTCGCAGCTTTCGCCACCTTCGCGGTCGGCTATTTCATTCGGCCGCTGGGCGGCGTCGTCCTGTCCCATATTGGCGACCGTTTCGGCCGCAAGCCGGCGCTCATCCTGACCATCTGCCTGATGGGCGGGGCGACCTGCGCCATGGGCTTCCTGCCTACCTTCGCCCAGGTCGGCGTCCTTGCGCCGTTGCTGCTGGTCGTCTTGCGTCTGGTCCAAGGATTCGGGGCCGGAGCCGAGCTGGCGGGCGCGATGACCCTGTTGGCCGAATACACGCCGCCCAACCGCCGCGCTTTCTATACGTCCATCCCAAGCGCCGCCACGGTGGTCGGAATCATGTTGGCGACAATCTCATTCCTGGCGATTTCCTACCTGCCGGAGCAGGATATGCTCGGTTGGGGGTGGCGCCTGCCATTCATCCTGTCGGCTGTGCTGTTCCTGGTCGCCCTCTACATCCGCAATCGTCTCGACGAGACGCCGGAATACGTCGCGGCGATGGAGCAAGCGCGCGCCCGCCACCGCGAACAGAAGGTCCCACTCAGCGATTTGCTGAAAAACAGCCCTCGCGAGGTGCTGTTCGGTTTCGTGTCTCTTTGCGGTCACAACGCCAATGCCTACATCCTCAGCACTTTTTCGCTCAGCTACATGACCAAGACGCTAGGCATGTCGCCGACCGCCGGCTTGACGGCGGTGATCATCGCCGCCCTTTGCGGCAGTTGCGGGACGCCCGTCCTCGGCGCGGTCGCCGATCGCATCGGCGCCGATAAGGTGTACATCTTCGGCGGTCTTTTCATCGCTCTGATGGCGTTTCCGCTTTTCATGATGCTTGACACCCGTCAGGTCGGATGGGCCGCCTTCGCCATGAGCCTGTGCTACTTCTTTGGCTACGGCGCCACCGCCGGCGCGCAGGGCGCCTTCCTCACCAGACTTTTCCCAACCCGCTACCGATTTTCGGGCGTCGCCGTGTCGCGCGAGTTGAACGGCATGCTGGTGGCGGGACCAACACCCCTGATTGCGGCGGCTCTGGTCGGCATGGCCGGCGGTAAGCCGACTTTGGTCGCTTGTTACGTGATCCTCTGCGGCCTGTTGACGGTGATCGGCGTGTTCGGCATCCGGAAGCAGTCAATCCACGACTGATCTTTCCGAACGGGCGCTCTGGCCGCCGCGGGCCAGGGCGCCCGTCCGCTCCAGGAAGACGCTCCGCTCAGCGGAACGCCGGGTGGACGAAGATGACGATGGTCAGCGCCATCGCGACGAAGAAGAACGCCGAGCGCAAAGGCTGCCGGTCCACAAGATAGAACGCCATGTGGGCGAGCCGCGCCAGGACGAAGGCGACCGCGAGCCAGCCCACGGTCGCGTTGGCGCCTTCGACGACATGCGAAACGATCACCGCCGCGGCGAAGAACGGAAAAGCCTCGAAGCCGTTGAGATGGGCGCCATAGGCGCGCGCGGCGAGCCCCTCCAGAGCTTGCGCGCCGACGCGCGGCGTGCGCGCATCGAGCTTGCTCGAGGCGAGCGCGAAGGGGACATAAGGCAGCAGCGCGGCGATGAGCACGCACCAAAAGGCGACGGTCATGGGAAATCCCCCCAGGGTGAAACGGCGCGGCCGGACCCTAGCGCGACGCGCTCGGCTGCGACAGGGAGCGCGTCGGGTTTTCATGGCGGCGGCGGTCGAGTTTGGCGATATCGGCAGCGCCGAATATCCTCGTCGATCCTTACTCCGCGCGATCGTCTTCCCCTTTGCGAGCCGCCGCGCGCCTTGCCGGTTCACCCACCGCCCGCTCGCACGACGGACGCGACGCCGTCGATGACGAACTGCACCGCCAGCGCCGCGAGCACGACGCCGAGCATGCGCGAGAGCACGACGTTGCCCGTTGTCCCCAACAGCCGCGAGGCGCGCTCGGCGGTCAGGAAGGTCAGGAGGCTGACGACCATGACCAGCGCGACGGTCGCCATCAGGCCGGCGAGTTCGAGCCAGTCGGCGCCGGCGCGTCCGGCCAGCAGCATCGTCGCGGTGATCGAGCCGGGCCCCGCCATCAGGGGAATGGCCAGCGGAAAGGCCGCGACGTTGCGGATATGGTCGATCGGCGCCGCGTCGCTCGCCAACTCGCTTCTGCGCTCGGCTTTCAGCGCGAACACCATGTCGAAGGCGATGTAGAACAACAACAGACCGCCGGCGATGCGGAAGGCCGGAATCGAGACGCCGAGCGCGTCCAGCACCGCCCGGCCGCCGAAAGCGAATGCGGCGAGGATGGCGAAGGCGATGAGGCAGGCGCGCAGCGCGACTTCCCGCTTGGCGGCGTTCGTCATGCCGAGCGTCAGGCCGATGAAAACCGGCGCCAGACCGGGCGGATCGAGCGTCACCAGCAGCGTGACGAGGGCTGTCTTCAGAAACTCGAACGGCATCGCCGGGCTCCTCTTCGGGGCCGATTGACGCCGTCGGCGCCGAGGCGTCAAGGCCGCCCGCGCCCGCGCCCGACGCGCGCTTTGCCGGAATACGCGTAAATCGTTGAAACAGAGCCAAAATTCAATGCCTGCGGAAGCGCGAGAGAGGTGGCGCGGCGCGGCGGAATCGGCTACACCTACAGAATCAAAATTCGCCTCAGGATGCCCCCGAATTGACCGACGACAAGGACGAGCGGCCCGCGCCCGGCGGCCCCGCCGACATCAAGCCCGTTTCGATCCTCGACGAGATGAAGCGCAGCTATCTCGATTACGCGATGAGCGTGATCGTCAGCCGCGCGCTGCCCGACGTGCGCGACGGCCTCAAGCCGGTGCATCGGCGCATTCTCTATGCCATGCACGAGCTCAAATTCACCCCCGACCGGGGCTACAACAAATCGGCGCGCACGGTCGGCGAGACGATGGGCAAATACCATCCGCACGGCGAGCTGGCGATCTACGACGCGCTGGTGCGCATGGCGCAGGATTTTTCCATGTGCGCGCCGCTCATCGACGGGCAGGGCAATTTCGGCTCGGTCGACGGCGATCCGCCGGCGGCCTCGCGCTACACCGAGGCGCGCCTGGAGAAAATCGCCCTGGCGCTGCTCGACGATCTCGATCTCGACACCGTCGACTTCCGCCCCAATTACGACGAGAAGGAGCAGGAGCCGGTGGTCCTGCCCGCGCGCTTTCCCAACCTGCTCGTCAACGGCGCGGGCGGCATCGCGGTGGGCATGGCGACCAACATCCCGCCGCATAATCTGGGCGAGACGATCGACGGCGTTCTCGCGCTGATGGACAAGCCCGACATCGCGATCGACGAATTGATGGAGCACATTCCCGGCCCGGATTTCCCGACCGGGGCCGCGATCCTCGGGCGGGGCGGCATTCGCTCGGCCTATGCGACCGGGCGGGGCTCGATCGTCATGCGCGCAAAGGTCGATGTGGAATCCTTGCGCAAGGATCGCGAGGCGCTGATCGTCACGGAGATTCCCTATCAGGTCAACAAGGCGACCCTGATCGAGAAGATCGCCGAGCTGGTGCGCGAGAAGCGCATCGAGGGCATCGGCGATCTGCGCGACGAGTCCGATCGCGACGGCATGCGCATCGTCATCGAATTGAAGCGCGACGCGGTCGCCGACGTCGTGCTCAATCAGCTCTGGCGCTTCACCGCGATGCAGTCGAGCTTCGGCGCCAACATGATCGCGCTGAACGGCGGCCGGCCGGAGATGCTGACCCTCAAGGACATGCTCGTCGCTTTCCTCGACTTCCGCGAGGAAGTGGCGACGCGGCGCGCCAAGCATCTGCTCGCCAAGGCGCGCGACGACGCGCATGTTCAGGTCGGCCTGGCCATCGCCGTCGCCAATATCGACGAAGTGATCCGCCTGATACGCGCCTCGCCCGATGCGGGCGCCGCGCGCGCCGCGCTGATGGAGCGCGCCTGGCCGGCGCGCGACATGGGGTCGCTGATCGCGCTCATCGCCGATCCTCGCCACACCATCGGCGAAGACGGAACGATGCGTCTCTCCGACGCCCAGGCTCGCGCCATTCTGGAGTTGCGTCTGGCGCGCCTCACCGCGCTCGGGCGCGACGAAATCGCCGAGGCGCTGAACAAGCTGGCGACGGAGATCGCCGACTATCTCGACATCCTCGGCTCGCGGGCGCGCCTGATGGGCGTCATCCGCGACGAGCTGACGGCGGTGAAGGCCGCCTTCGCCAATCCGCGCCGCACCGAAATTCTCGACAGCGACGCCGATATGGACGACGAGGACCTCATCCAGCGCGAGGACATGGTCGTTCTGGTGAGCCACGGCGGCTACATCAAGCGCGTTCCGCTTTCGACCTATCGCGCGCAACGGCGCGGCGGCAAGGGCCGTTCGGGCATGGCGACGCGCGAGGAGGATTTCGTCGCGCGGGTGTTCGTCGCCTCGACGCATCAGCCGGTGCTCTACTTCTCCACGAAGGGCCAGGTCTACAAGGAGAAGGTCTGGCGGTTGCCGTTGTCGGCGCCGCAATCGCGCGGCAAGGCGCTGGTCAATCTGCTGCCGCTCGAGCAGGGCGAGCGCATCACCACCATCATGCCGCTGCCCGAGGACGAATCGAGCTGGGACTCGCTCGACGTGATGTTCGCCACGACGCGCGGAACCGTGCGGCGCAACAAATTGTCGGACTTCGCCCAGGTCAATCGCGCGGGAAAGATCGCGATGAAGCTCGACGAGGGCGAGAACATCGTCGACGTGCAAATCTGCTCGGAAACGGACGACGTGCTGCTGACGACGGCGCTGGGCCAGTGCATCCGCTTCGCGGTCGGCGACGTGCGCGTCTTCAAGGGCCGCGATTCGATGGGCGTGCGCGGCGTCAGCCTCGCGGAGGGCGACAGCGTCATCTCGATCGCGATTCTGCGCCAGTTCGAGGCGGACGCCGCCGAGCGCGCCGCCTATCTCAAGATGCGCCGCGCGATCGCGGGCGAGACGACGGAAGAAGCCAACGGCGATGCGGATGGCGAAGCCGAGACGCCCGCGGCCGCGGCGCTGAGTCCTGAGCGCTACGCCGCGATGTCGGCCGCCGAGCAGTTCATCCTGACGATTTCGGAGAACGGTTACGGCAAGCGCGCCTCGTCGTTCGAGTATCGTCTCGCCGGGCGCGGCGGCAAGGGAATCGTCGCGATGGCGGTCAACGCCCGCAACGGCAAGCTGGTCGCGTCCTTCCCCGTCGAACACGGCGACGAAATCATGCTGGTGACCGACGGCGGTCAACTCATTCGCTGCCCGGTCGAGGGCATAAGGGTCGCCGGCCGCGCGACGCAAGGCGTCATCGTGTTCGACACCGCCGAGCAGGAGCGCGTCGTCTCGGTCGAGCGCATTTCCGAGCCGGAGGGCGAGGA
>JBEKAL010000061.1:0-15700 GCA_050015935.1 Roseiarcus sp. | reverse complement strand
GGCCCAATTCAGACACGCCCTTGTAGTCCGTGGGCAGAAACGACAGGAACCCCGCGGCGGTCGCGAACGCCGCGAGAGTCAGCGGAGCGCCGATGCGAAAGCCAGCGCTTTGAATCGCTTTCGTGAGATTGTCGATATCGTGCCGTTCGGAGCGATAGCGAACGCTGAATTGGATGCCGAAATCGACGCCGATGCCGACGAAAAGCACCGAAAAGTAAACGGAGATGAGATTGTACGCGCCGACCATGAACAGACCCAGAGCGGCCGTCGCCGCGAGGCCGACGAAGAGATTGACGGCTATCGCGGCCATGAGCCGCCCCGAGCGTAAAGCGAGCCAGAGAATGAATGCGACGATCGCTAAAGTGATAAGACCGTTGCGAACCGCATTCTCCTTAATTGTCCCGAACTGTTCGTCGTTCATCGTCACCACACCGGTGAGACGGACGCTCGCCTGATATTTAGGGACAATATCCGCCGCGATCCGGCGAATGGTCTCGCTCGCTCGAAGTCCCGGTTGCAGGGCGCTGAAGTCGAGCGCCGGATGGACCTCGATAAAGCCGCGAAGATCGTTCGCGGCCGCGGGCTTGCCTTGCATCAAAACGCGCCATGAAAAACTCGCCGGCCGCCCCGCGAGCACATTGTCCAGCGTATCGGAAGCTTGGTTCAGAGGGCCGCCGAGATCGTCGAGCTTAACGCGTTTGTCCTGAAGGCCGAGAAGCACGTCCTCGAGCCCCGCGATCAACCCGCGCAGGCTTCGGTCGGTGGCAAGATCCTCAATCAGCGCTTCGCCCTCAATCAGACCTCCGAGATTTTTCTCCAACGCCTGCTTCGGCAAGAACAGAAGCCCGTGCTGGGCGAAAAACTCGGTGGCGCCGGCGTTCGAGACATCGGGGAGGAGCGCCTTCTCCTTGGCGAGCGCCTGCGTCAGTTCCACGGTGGCCGCTCCGGCCAACTCAGGCGTCGGCGCCTCGACGACGACATCGATTATTCCGAAACGGCCAAAGGCGTTTTCGAAAGCGATGTCGCGTTGACGCCAGTCGAGTTTGTCCGAGAGCAGGGCGTTGATGTCCGAGTTCAGGCGGAAGTGGCTTGCCGCATAGACGCTCGATCCGGCCGAGATCAGCAAGCCGATTGCGACCACAGTCCAGGCGTGACGAATGCAAAACCCGACGATCCGAACGATGATGGACGTGAGCATGGGTTGCAACGAACACCTTGATTTGCGACCGCTTCGCAGCAAACGAAAACATTCTTGATTGCGAAGCTGGCCTTTCGAGGAAGGAGAGTTGCCGATTAACGCGCCAGAGTTGAAGGTTTCGATTCTGAGGCTTCGATCGGAGCATTTTTCCGTTGAACCTTGGCCAGCATCGCTTCGACATGACGGGAATAGACGTAATCCGCCGGCCTCTGCCGATCGAGCGGGATCTCCGGGGCCATCGGGCCGTCGGTGCGCACGCCGCGAATCGCCGTCCATATCGCCGACAAGGGACGGTTCACCGCCACATTCGCGGCCGTCGGTTCATAACCGCAATGCGCCATGCAGTTGGCGCACTTTTCATATCGGCCGGTTCCGTAACTGTCCCAGTCGGTCGTCTCCATAAGCTCTTTGAACGAACCGACATATCCCTCGCCCAGGAGATAGCAGGGTTTCTGCCAGCCGAAAACGTTGCGCGTGGGCATGCCCCACGGCGTGCAACGAAATTCGCGGTTGCCGGCGAGGAAGTCGAGGAAAAGGACGGAATGCATGAATTGCCAGTTCTTGCCTTTCCCTAGCGAGAAGACGCGACGGAATAATTCCTTGGTCTTGCGACGATTGAGGAAATGCTCCTGGTCGGGCGCGCGCTCATATGCGTAGCCGGGCGAAATCGAGACGCCGACTCCCAGTTCTTTCGCCAGATCGAGGAAGGCCGCAATATCTTCCGGCGCATGGCCGTCGAAGATCGTCGCGTTGACATTGACGGCGAACCCCTTGGCCTTCGCCTTCTTGATCGCCGCGATGGCGATGTCGAAAACGCCGCTGAGCGACACCGACTTGTCGTGGTGGTCCCTCAGTCCGTCCAGATGCACGGAAAAGAAAAGATAAGGCGACGGTTCGAACAGGTGGAGCTTTTTCTCGAGTAAAAGCGCGTTGGTGCAGAGTGAAACGAATTTCTTGCGCGCCACGATCCCCTTCACGATGTCGCCGATATCGCGATGGATCAAAGGCTCGCCGCCGGGAATCGCCACCATCGGCGCGCCGCATTCGTCGACTGCGTCGAGACAATCTTGCGCCGACAATCGCTGATTGAGGATCGGATCAGGATAATCGATCTTGCCGCAACCCACGCAGGCGAGGTTGCAGCGGAACAACGGCTCGAGCATGAGCACCAGAGGATAGCGCTTTCGGCCCGCTAGTTTCTGCTTGAGCACATACAGGCCAATTTTTGCTTCCTTGAAAAATGGTATCGCCATAGCTTGTCTTTCGCTGACTAGTCGCGCCGCGAGTTTTTGGAAACGAGAGCCGATCACGCTCGCGCCAAGTTCACAGGCAAACGAAACTGTATGGACTCATTGGGACTATTCAGGGTCAAAATTTCGACAGGGCCAAAGCGGCCGAGCCAATGAACGACGTCTCGCACGAGTTGCTCGGGCGCGGAAGCGCCGGCGGCGACGCCGACGGCGCGGGCATTCTCCACCCACTCGGGACGAAGATTGGCGCTGTCGGCGATGAGATGACTCGGCGCTCCCATTTCCGCACCTATCTCACACAACCGATTTGAATTAGAACTCTTTTTCGCGGCGACAACTATGATCACGTCCACTTTTTTGCACAAGTCGCGAACCGCCGTTTGACGATTTTGCGTCGCGTGGCGGGACTCGGAATCTACTCATCGCAGCTCGGGGGCGATCATTTGGCCCGCTCAGGCGCGCGGCCTGATCGCGGCGGCTCGCGACAGCGCTGCGGCCTTCGCCGCGCTACGCCGCCGTCGCCGACTTCCTGGCCTTTTCTTCGTCCTCGGCCTCGCGCATCTGTGAAAGCTTCTCAGAGACACCGCGCTGGAAGAGGAATTCGGCGGGACGCTGTCGATCGAGTGGAATCTCGGGCGCCATCGGTCCTTCGGTCCTCACGCCGCGGAGCGTCACGCCCAAAGCCTTCCACGGCTTGGCCGCCGTATCCATCACGGCCGTCGCCTCGAAGCCGCTATGGACCATGCAATTGGCGCATTTTTCGTAATTGCCCGTTCCATAAGCCTCCCAGTCGGTCTCTTCCATCAGCTCCTTGAAGGTTGCGGCATAGCCTTCGCCAAGCAGATAGCAGGGGCGCTGCCAGCGGAAGACGGTGCGGGTCGGATTGCCCCAGGGGGCGCAGCGATAGGTCTGATTGCCGGCCAGAAAGTCGAGGAACATGCCGGACTGGTTGAACGGCCATTTGCGGCCGCCGTCGCCGCGCCGGAAGATGTCGCGGAACAGTTCCTTGGTCGCCGAACGGCTGAGGAAATGCTTCTGGTCCGGCGCGCGCTCATAGGCGTAGCCCGGCGAAACGGTGACGCCGTCGACGCCGAGCGCGGTGACGGCGTCAAAGAAGGCGGCCACTCTCGCGGCGTCCGCGTCATTGAAGAAGGTGCAGTTGATCGTGACCCGGAACCCCCTGGCCTTGGCGGCTCTCAACGCGGCCACGGCGCGATCGTAGATGCCCGCCTGGCGCACCGATTTGTCGTGCATCTCCCTGTCGCCGTCGAGATGGATCGACCAGGTGAAATAAGGGCTCGGCATGTGCCGATCGATCTTCTTCTCGAGCAGAAGAGCGTTGGTGCAGACGATGGCAAACTTCTTTCGGGCGATCACGCCCTCGACGATTCTGGGCAACTCCTTGTGCAGCAGCGGCTCGCCGCCGGCCATGACGACGACCGGAGCGCCGCATTCGTCGACCGAGGCGAGCGCGTCCTCGACCGAAATCCGCTTGTCCAGGATCGCATCGGGATAATCGATCTTGCCGCGGCCGGCGCAAGCGAGATTGCAGCGGTGCAAGGGCTCCAACATAAGGACGAGCGGATAGCGCTTCCGGCCGGCAAGATGCCGCCGGGCGATATAGGCGCCGACCTTTGCGATCTGTCTTAGGGGAATACCCAAGCGACGCTCCTTCAAGACATTGCCGGCCTTAAGGCGTTATCGGCGCAAGCCGCCTCGTCCAACGCGACGCTCCCGTCGCAAGGCTCTGTCCGGGAATTCCGCGCTTTCAGCGTCACTTAGCTCACCCATACGGCAGGCTCAAGATACGAGCCCGGCCGGCAGGCGGAAGCTGACGTTCTCCGTCAGTCCATCGAGATTGGACAGCTCGGAGGGTTCGATTCGCATCAAAGCCTGAACCACGTCGTCAACCAGAACCTCGGGCGCCGATGCGCCCGCCGTGACGCCGACGACGCGGGCGTTCTTGACCCACTCCGCGTCGATATCGCCGCCGTCGGCGACGAGATAGCTCGGCAAGCCCGCCTCTTCGCCGATCTCGCGCAGCCTGTTCGAGTTGGAGCTGTTGCGCGCGCCGACCACGATAATGACGTCGCAAACCCGGGACAATTCTCGCACCGCCGTCTGCCGATTCTGAGTTGCGTAACAGATATCGCGAGTTTCAGGCCCCTCGACGTCGCTGAACCGCCGGCGCAGCGCGGCGATGACGCCACGCGTGTCGTCGACGCTGAGCGTCGTCTGCGTCACGTATGCGATCGGGGCGTCCGCGGCGATCGGCAGCTTCTCGACATCTTCTACGTTCTCGACAAGATGCAGTTCGCCGTCGATCTGGCCAAGGGTGCCCTCGACTTCAGGGTGGCCTCGATGGCCGACGAAGACCAGGATCCGCCCCTGCGCGGCATAACGCCGCCCCTGATTATGCACCTTGGTGACGAGCGGGCAGGTCGCGTCGATTGTCGGGAGCGCCCTCGATCTGGCCTCGTTTTCAACCCTGCGGGATACGCCGTGCGCGCTGAAGATCGTGACGGCGCCCGGCGGCACCTCGCTCAATTCGTCGACGAAGCGCGCTCCCTTAGCCCTCAACGATTCGACGACGTGGCGATTATGCACGATCTCGTGACGCACATAGACCGGGGCGCCGTACCTTTCGAGAGCGCGCTCCACAGTCTCGATAGCGCGCACCACCCCGGCGCAAAAGCCGCGCGGCTGGGCAAGAATGATCTTCATTCACCTCATCCTTGACGCAAGGCCAAAGCTTCGAAGCGACGTCCGCGCGCGTACGCCCAAGCGTGGCGTATAACGTGGCGGCGCCGACCAGGCAAGAAAGCGCCGCGACGGCGATCCAGGGCGGCGCCGGGTCAATTCACGCCGGCAAAATCGCCATAGCCGCCGAGAAAGGCGCCAGAATGACGCAAGGCGTCCCGGCAGAGCGGCGACAGAAGCGCCGAAAGCTCCTCGCGATAGCGATAGCCCGCGGCCGAACCTTGAAAGCCTCCAGCGGTCGCCGGATGCGCATAAATTTCTGTCCGACCAGGACCCAGCCGCTCGATCAGGCCGGCCACCCGCCCTTCGGTCATGGCGCCGGACCAGGCCAGACCGAACACGCGATCGGCCACAACGAGACCGGCCCCGCGGGCGCGCCGGCGCATTAGCGCGGCCCAGGGCGCCGCGATTGCCGCGACCATCGGGCGCGGCGTCCGCTCCACGGCGCGCAGATGCGCAATCGGTTCGACCGGCGCGCGCAGAGCCCTCATGCCGTAGTCGCCGCCGATATTGAGGAGTTCGGCTGTTATCGTGGGATGGAGATGGTAGTTTAGATGCGCGTCGACGTGGTCGAGGACGAGTCCTGTTGCGCGGAAGGCCTCGAACTGCGCCCGAATCTCAATGCGAATCTGGCGGCGCACGGCGGGTCGGATGATGATCGCGAGGCCGTAGGCGGCAAGGTCGGTGCGCAGACGGCCCGAGGCGTCGAGGAGATCGGGGATGTCCTCTGTCGGCGCGACGGGCCCGCTCTCGACCAGCGCGAGATGCAGCCCGACGCGCAAGTCCGGCATCAACCGCGCCCGCGCCACGGCGTCCGCGGCGGCCGGGGCGCCGACCATCAGGCTCGCGGCGCTCAGGACGCCCTGCCTATGGGCCTGTTCGACAGCTTCGTTCACCTCGGTCGCGAGACCGAAATCGTCGGCCGTAACGACGAGCCGCTTCACGTGCAGGCGTCTTCCCTGTGGCGGAGGAACCGGAAGAACTCGACGCCTTCGCGCAGGCGGCGCTTCATCATTTCAGCGCTGCCGATCATCTCGCCGGCGATCGAGGCGATCTTCGAAGGGCGGAAATAGAATTTCCTATAGAAATCCTCGACCGCATCGAAGATTTCGGTATGGCCGAGATGCGGATAGTTCAGGGGCGCGATCTGCGTCCCGTCCTCGGTCAAAAGATCGACGTCTTCGGCAAACCAGCCGTTCGCCTTGGCCTGCTCGTAGAGGAACGTCCCGGGGTAGGGCGCCGCGAGAGAAACCTGAATGGTGTGAGGGTTGATCTCCTTGGCGAAGTTCAGGGTTTCCTGAATCGTTTCGCGCGTCTCGCCGGGCAGGCCGAGAATGAAGGCGCCGTGGATGACGACGCCCAGTTCGTGGCAGTCCTTGGTGAACCGGCGGGCGACGTCGACCAGCAACCCTTTCTTGATATTGTGCAGGATTTTCTGGTTCCCCGATTCATAGCCGACCAGCAGCAGGCGTAATCCGTTCGCCTTGAGAATTTCGAGCGTCTTGCGCGGCACGTTCGCCTTGGCGTTGCATGACCAGGTGACGCCGAGCTTGCCGAGTTCCTTCGCCAAGGCCTCGACGCGCGGCACGTTGTCGGTGAGGGTGTCGTCGTCGAAGAAGATCTCCTTGACCTCCGGGAAGGCCTCGCGAGCGTATTTGACTTCGGCGATCACATGCTCGATCGAGCGCACCCGATACTTATGGCCGCCGACGGTTTGCGGCCACAGGCAGAACGTGCATCGCGACTTGCAGCCGCGCCCGGTATAAAAGGACAGGTACGGGTGCTTGAGATAGCCGCCGAAATAGCGGTTGATGTCGAGGTCGCGCTTGTAGACCGGCGTCACGAACGGCAAGAGGTCCATGTTGGTCAGGACCTCGCGATCCAAGTTGTGGACGATCGCGCCCTCGGCGTTGCGATAAGAAATGCCCTTGATCGCCGCCCAGTCCCGCCCGTCCGCGACGTCCTTGATGGTGAAGTCGAACTCGTTGCGGGCCACGAAATCGAGCGCGGTCGTCGCTTTGAGGCTCTTTTCCGGTTCGACCGCCACCTTGGCGCCGATGAAGCCGATCTTGCAGGTCGGATTGATCGCCTTGATCATCTCCGCCGTCCTGACGTCGGACTTGAACGAGGGCGTCGAGGTATGCATGACGATGAGCTCATGGCGCATCAGGTCCGGCCTGATGTCCTCGAAGGACAGGCCGTGCGGCGGCGCGTCGATCAGTTTCGAGCCTTCCACGAGCGCGGCGGGCTGAGCCAGCCATGTCGGATACCAGAACGAGCGCACCTCGCGTTTCATCTGGTAGCGCGCGCCGGCGCCGCCGTCGTAGCCGTCGAAGGAGGGCGCCTGCAGAAATAGGGTTCGCATCATGGTTCCGCTCTCTCAGTCCGCGGTCAGGCGGCCATTGGCAAGTATACGGCAACTCCGGCCTCGCCAAGTCAGGTCTCTGCCACAGAAGCTCCAGACGAACACGGCAAACGACAGGAGATCGCGGACCGGCGCGAGCCAGTAGGGCGGCGCCGCAAGCCCGAAATTGCGCGTCACCGCGCGCAAAAGCGCCATTCGGGAGGCAATGGCAAGCGCCGCGGCGGCCGCGCCGAAAACGGGAGCCCCGGTCGCAAGGGCGATCAGCGCCCACGCCAGAGGGTGGGTGACGAGAGATCCGGCATATCCCAAGGGATCCACGCTGCGGATCGTGCGCGCCCACCGCAACTCGTGGCGCCATAAATCGAACAACGATGACTCGGAACAGCTATGCGCGACCAGCATATGAGGCGCCTCCACCCGAAGGCCTCTGGCGCGCACGGCCTCGCCGATCGCATAGTCGTCCGCAAGGCGGTCGGCGAAGGCTTCGAACCCGCCGATCTCGGCCAGGCGCTCGCGCGTCAGCGCGATTGTCGAGCCGAAGCAGGGCTTGGCGAGACCCGTCCGTAGGCCGACCAGCGCATTCGGCAGGAAATGCGCGTCAATGGCGAGCGCCGACAGCCTCGACCAGAAGCCCGCCGCAGCCACCCCATGATAGAGACAGGTCACGGCGCCGACGCGAGGGGCGGCAAGCGCAGCCGTAACTTGCTCGAGGTAGCGCGGCTCGACGCCGATGTCGCTGTCGGCTAGGACGATGCAGTCATGACGAGCGTGGCGCGCCATATTGATGAGATTGGCGATCTTCAGATTGGCGCCATGCGCGGTTTGGTCGACGACGAGTTGTAAATCGGCGCCGGGAAACGAGGCTTTCAACCGTGCGACGACGGCGATCGCCGGGTCCCGTGGTTTCTGAACGCCACAAAGAATCTGCACCGGCGCCGAATAGTCCTGGGCGCAGAAGGACGCGAGGTTTTCGAACAGACGGGGTTCGTCGCCGTTGAGCGGTTTGAGAATCGTCACCGCAGGCGAGGACGCCGTCGGCGCCGGAGCGCTGTTCGGGAACCCGACGGCGGCGACCGCGCAGAGCAGGTAGAGGCAGCCGGCCGCGGCGATGAGAAGGAAAACTGCGGATGTCACCGGCCGCGCCCGCCTTCGGCGCCGGCAGCGAGTCCCTGAAGCGTCCGACCCTCGAGAACCTGCCAGCCTATCAGGCTTGGAATGCCGAAGACGAGGTCAGGGACGCGTTTGATCAGCGACATGGCGATCGCCGCCTCGGCCGGAACGCCGAAAATCGCGCAGAGCACGATTAGGCCCCCCTCTTGGGCGCCGAGCGCGCCTGGAATGGCGAAAGCGGCGCCCTTGATGGCCTGCATCAGGCTCTCCACGACCAGGGCCTCCGGATAACCCGATGGATATCCCATGAAGGCCAGCATAGCCCAGACCTCCAACGCGCCGAACAACCACACTAAGGAATGGATGAAGATGGCGATTATGACGCCCCTGCGGTTCGAATAGATGGCGGCGAGACGGTTGTAGAGCGCGTCGATCGCTCCGAAGGACAGCCATTCTCGCTCGCCCACGACGCGTTTCAGCAGCGCCTTGACGAAGCGCTGCCCGACCGGCCGCTGCGCGAGATAAAATCCCCCGAGCGCCGGGACGGCGATGGCCATCACGATCACGACCGTTCCTCGGATCGGGTCGTCGTCGCGCATCGAGGCGAGCATCGCCAAGCCGACGGCCGCGAACAGGAATTGGGTCACGGCCTGAACGAGGACGTCGACGATGACGCTCGCAGCCGACAGCGAGGCGGGCGAGCTGCGCAAGTTCAGGACGCGTGCGCCGATCGCCTCCCCGCCGATCTGCGTTATCGGCAGCAGCGCGTTGGCGCCGTCGCGCAGAAAGCGGATGAGCACGCAGGTCCACGCCGTCGGGCGTAATCCAGCGGGGAACAGGAAGAACCAGCCGATGCCGGCGGCCGAGAGTGCGACGCCTCGCAAGACGACGACGGCGAGAACGCCCCACCCCGCGGCCGCGACGGCGCCGAACACCGGGCCGGCTCCGGTCCAGAGAATCAGGCCCACGGCGACGCAACCGCCGGCGAACCACGCGAGCTTGAGGATCATTCCCATGCTGAAAGCCGGCGCTTGCGCTCGAGGTGTTTGACCGCCTCCGACGCAACCCCGCTCGGCCCGGAGGGGCTCCGCCACGCGATTGTCCTGCGCGGCGGGAAGCTGGATTGCGGCGACAGCGGGGACCGCAACGCCTCCGGCGTGAAGGGCCGCGCCGCGTTTCGGATCGGCGCGATCCGCGGGGCCGCGCCGACCGGCTCGTCAAGGCCGGCCCGCGCGTTCGCCCGGCATACGGCGCCGCCCAACAAGGTCGGCGGCGGGAAATCAGGTTCTGGCCGCCGGATTCGCTCGGCCGCCTCGCGCGCCGCGACGTCCATCGAAGCGTCATCGGCGCGAAACGATGGCGTCGACCCCTCGGCGCGCCCGTCGTTCGAAACCCGACGCCGGCGCAACGCCGAAGCGATGACTCGGACGCCGCGGCGACGTAGAACGGCTTCAGGACGGTCAACGCCGGGAATTAATGAGGCGGTTGTCATATTAGCGTGCGCGCGACCGGTTCTCGGCGTGGGGAACGATGCGACGCCGCGCCGCGAGATCTACTACGCGGCGCGGGAACGCGCGAGTCTTTCGCTTGGCTCCGGTCGCCATCGGCGCCGATGAGACCAGCGCGCATTGGCATATGGCCGGTCGAGTTTGTATGATATCCTTCCATAGACCCAGGAGCGCTTGATATGATCGATCTGCACTATTGGCCGACGCCAAACGGCAAGAAAGTCACGATCCTGCTGGAAGAGCTGGGGATGCCTTACAACATCGTGCCTTGCAACATCAACAAGGGCGACCAGTTCAAGCCGGACTTCCTGAAAATCGGTCCCAACAACCGTATGCCGGTTCTCGTCGACCACGCGCCGGCCGATGGCGGGCCGCCCATCAGCGTCTTCGAGTCCGGCGCGATTCTGATGTATCTGGCGGAGAAGGCCGGCCGCTTCTATCCGCAGGACGTCCGCCGCCGCTTCGAAGTCAACCAATGGCTGATCTGGCAGGTGGCCAATCAGGGTCCGAAGCTCGGCGAACGCGGTCACTTCCTGCGCTTGGGCGACAAACAAGGCGACCAGTCCTATGCGGTCCGGCGCTTCACCGACGAGGCCAATAGGCTCTATGGCGTTCTCAACAATCGGCTCTATGATCGCCGCTACCTCGCCGGCGACGAATACACCATCGCCGACATGATCAGCTATCCATGGACCGTGAACTGGAAGGGCCAGGGGCAAGACATCGAGGAGTTCAAATACTTCAAACGCTGGTTCGACGAACTGAGCGCGCGCCCCGCGGTCCAGCGCGGGCTGGCGGTCACGGCCGGCCCGGTGGAGGACCCCGAGAGCATGCCGGCCGAAGAGCGAGAGCGGCGCGCGAAACTGCTTTACAACCAGCGCGCTCGACCGGCTCCGGAGGGGGGCTTAACCACGATCTAATGGTCGAATTCCCTGCCGTTCGCCTCGACAGGCGCGAAAGATCGACGCCGGTGGTATTTTCTCTCCAGAGACCTGATCGATCCCCATGAGCGCCTGAGGGGCGACGCGCCAACTGGGCATGACTCCATCCCTGAAGGAGGAATATGCGCTCCTGAAAGTCTCGGGCCACTCGCCGCGGCTCCGTCGACAAAACGTCGTTTGGCTCCGACAGTCCCACGCGTCGGCTCCGGTCGTCACGCGTCTCGTAGGATTCTCCCTCGCGCACGCCGTCGGCGCGAAGTCGCGCCGGCCCCACAACCGGAAGACCGAGGTTTGACGTGGAAGCCGACGATCCATTCGACCTTCAGCGATTCGTGACGGCGCAGGCGCCGATCTTCGAAACCGCGCTCGGCGAGCTGAGGGCGGGCCAAAAGCGCAGCCACTGGATGTGGTTCGTCTTCCCGCAGCTACGCGGCCTCGGCCGCTCCTCGACGGCGCAGTTCTATGGCGTCGGCTCGCTCGACGAGGCGCGCGCCTATCTCGCTCATTCGCTGCTTGGAACGAGATTGAATATCTGCGCGCAGGCGGTTCTGGCGGTCAAGGCGCGACCCCTCCGTGCGATCTTCGGCTCGCCGGACGACATGAAGTTCCATTCCTCGATGACCCTGTTCGCGCGCGCGGCCGCAGACGACAGCGTGTTCCAGGAGGCGCTCGATCGTTACTGCGAGGGCCGCATGGACGAACGCACGCTGGCGCTGCTCGACGCGGGAGCGAGCTGACGCGCAGCGAGGCGTTTCCCGCGACGGGGATGACGGCCCACCAGCCAGGCCGCAAAGGCGACTGACGCGTCAATCGACGCTCGTTGCGCGCACTCTACGCCTTCAACGTCTCGGCTTCGATGGGCAGGCTGCGGACGCGCTTGCCCGTGGCGGCGAAGATGGCGTTGCAGAGGGCCGGAATCACGGGCGGCAGCGCCGGTTCGCCGAGGCCGGTCGGCGGATGGTCGGTGGTCAGGAAATGCACCTCGACAGGCGGGGCCTGATCGATGCGCAGCGGCTTCACGCTGTCGAAATTGGCCTGCGGCACACGGCCGCGATCGATGGTGATCGCCTGACCCAGCGCTGCGCCGAGCCCATCGAGCGCCGCGCCCTGCACCTGGTTCTCGGCGCCGCTGGGATTGACGATCTGGCTGCCGACGTCGCCGACCACCCAGACATGATCGAGCTTGACGTCGCCCGAAGGCGCCACCGTCGCTTGCACCACCTCGGCGAAATAGCCGAGATGGCTGAAATAGAACGCGAGTCCTTTGCCGGTGCGCTCAGGCAACGCGTCGCGACGCCCCCAGTCGGAAACCTCCGCGACACGGAGCAGCGCGTCGCGCATGCGGCCGGTGTTGAAATCGCGCAAGGCGTTGGGCGTGCCGGAAGAATTGACCAGCACCCGCGGCTCGCCCAACAGAGCGAGGCGAAACGCCAGCGGATCGGCGCCGGCGTGATGCGCAAGCTCGTCGATGAAGGATTGAAACACGAAGCCGAGCGCGTTGGAGCGCGGCGCGCGCAGCGGCCCGGTGGGAACGCCCAGCTCGATCATCGACTGGCCGTATTCGAGATGCGGGACGAGCTGCGCCGGGAATTCGTTGGCGTCCATCGCCGCCGAGTCGGCAAGCTCGCCGCGCCTGCCGAACGTCACGAAATGATCGCTGAATGCGACCAGGCCGCCCGCGCCGTCGAGGCCGCCTTTAAAGAAATGGAAGCCCGCAGGCCGATAGAAGTCGTGTTGGATATCGTCCTGGCGGCTCCACAGCAGCTTGACCGGCGCGCGGGCGCGCTTCGCGATCCAGGCGGCCTCGGCCATGAAATCGTTGCGCAGACGCCTTCCGAAGCCGCCGCCGACCCGCGTCATATTGACCGTGACGTCCCTCTCGCGGATTCCCAAAGTCGCCGCCACCAGCCTGGCGCCGGGTCCGGGGTTCTGGGTCGGCGCCCAGAGCGTGACCTTGCCGTCATCGAAATGCGCGGTGCAATTTTGCGGCTCGAGATTGATATGGGCCAGGAACGGATAGGAGTAAGCCGCTTCCACAACGTGAGCAGCGCCCTGGAGCGCGGACGCGACGTCGCCGTCGCGGCGCAGAGTGGCCGCCGGCGTTCCCTGGGCGAGCTTGGCCGCGTTCTGCGCGAACAACTCGCTGCTTTGAGCGGAGGTCGGGCCCTCGTCCCATGCGACCTCGAGCTTTTCGCGAGCCCGGTTCGCCGCCCACCAGCTCTTGGCGACGATGGCGACGCCATCGCTGACGCCTTCGGGATCGCCGCCGGGGTTGGCCTCGCTCGCCCTGACGACGAAGGCGTCGCGCACGCCGGGCGACGCCTTCACCGCGTCGACATTGGCGCTCGCCACTCTGCCGCCGAAGACGGGGCATTTCTGGAAGACGGCGTAGAGCATGCCGGGCAGCGCCACGTCGATGCCGAACAGAGGCTGGCCGGTCACGATCTTGGCGTTGTCGACGCCGGGCAGCCGTTTGCCGATGATCCGAAAGGTCTTGGGGTCCTTGAGCGTCACGCTGGCGAGATCGGGCGCCGGCAGAGTCGCGGCTTTCGACGCCAACTCGCCGTAGCCGAGCGAACGTCCGGTCTTCTGGTGATGGACGACGCCCGCCTCGGCGCTGCATTCCGACGGCGGGACGCCCCAGCTTTGCGCCGCCGCGGCCACGAGCATTTCCCGCCCGGCCGCGCCGACGCGGCGCAGCGGATCGTAGTTGAGCGTCGTCGCCATGCTGCCGCCCGCGACTTGCCGGCCGAACTTGCCGGCGTCGAGCGGCGCCTGTTCGACGCGCACGTTGTTCCATTCGACGTCGAGTTCCTCGGCGATCACCATCGGCAGCATCGTCTTGACGCCTTGGCCGATTTCCGGAATCTTCGACTTGATCGTGACGATGCCGTCGGGCGCGATGCGGATGAAAGCGTTGAGCGGCGCAGTTTCGCCGGCGGCGTCGACGGACGTTTCCGCCATCGCGACGTCCGTCAGCGGCGGCAGCATCGCGTGCAACAAGAGCCCGCCGCCAGCGGCGGCGCTCGCCCTCAGGAAGGCGCGTCGCGAGGAAACGGAAGAAGACGACGCTATAGCGGCGCGGCTTTCACAGCCTATCGCGGTCATGGTTTTCATGATCACTTGACCTCGGCGGCGTTCGTTAGGGCGAGCGCCGCTCGTTTGATCGCGGCGCGGATGCGCAAATAGGCGCAGCAGCGACAGACGTTGCCGCTCATCGCCGCGTCGATCTCCTGGTCGCTGGGATGCGGGTTCTTCGACAGGAGCGCGGTCGCCGACATGATTTGGCCCGCCTGACAATAGCCGCACTGCGGCACGTCGAGCTCCATCCAGGCGGCTTGCAGCGTCTTCCCGACAGGGTCGGACGCCATTGCTTCGATGGTGGCGACGGCGGCATTACCGACGGTCGAGATCGGCGTCACGCACGACCGCGCCGCCTCGCCGTCGAGATGGACGGTGCAAGCGCCGCAGAGCCCGACGCCGCAGCCGAACTTGGGGCCCTTCAAATCGAGTTCGTCGCGCAGCACCCAGAGAAGCGGGGTGTCCCCGACGACATCGACGGTTCGCTTCAAGCCGTTCACTTCGATCGTATAAGCCATCGTCCGCGCCTCTAGGATAAAGCCATGCCCTCTTCGCGGCCGTCGTTCACTGCAAGACAAAGCCGTCTCTTTGCTCAAACTAATCGCCAAATGGGAAGACTTCATGGCGATGAGAACAACCCTTCGTCGCCGGACGCCCGCAACCCGGAACAATGGCGGCGATGTCCTCCCAATCGCCGAGCCTTGGCGAAGACCCCCGTAAATTTCGAAGAGCTCGGCAAGAGATTTGGAGGCGGGGGCGGCGGCTGGGCGTCTTTCCGCAGCTTGGGTTTGCCCCCATATTGGCGCCATGCCGAAACCCGCCAAGCCCGCCCCCCGCCCGACCCGCGCCAAGGCCGCCAAGCCCGACGTCCATCCGCTCGACGAGCATCTCGCGGCGCTGCTGAATCCCGCGCTGATGGAGAAGCCGGGCGGGCTCGGCGAAGCGCCGCAGGCGAATTACGCGGCCGCCGCCGATTTGCATCCGCGCGGCATGAGCGGCGCGGCGGCGACGGTGGAATCGCTGAAGGCGCTGCTCGAACTCGGCGATCCCAACATTCGCGATCGCCCGACCTGGACGCCGCATCGCCCGGAGCGCCCGGAGAAATCGGAAGGCGGGCGGCGGTTCAGGATCGTCTCGGAATTCGAGCCCGAGGGAGACCAGCCGGAGGCGATTCGCGAACTCGTCGAAGGGATCGCGAGCCACGAGCGCGACCAGGTGCTGCTCGGCGTCACCGGCTCCGGCAAGACCTTCACCATGGCCAAAGTGATCGAGGCCACGCAGCGGCCGGCGTTGATTCTGGCGCCCAACAAGACGCTCGCGGCGCAGCTCTACGGCGAGTTCAAGAGTTTTTTTCCCGACAACGCGGTCGAGTATTTCGTCTCCTATTACGACTACTACCAGCCCGAAGCCTACGTGCCGCGCACCGACACCTACATCGAGAAGGAATCCTCGATCAACGAGCAGATCGACCGCATGCGCCACGCCGC
>JBEKAL010000060.1:0-16159 GCA_050015935.1 Roseiarcus sp. | reverse complement strand
GGGCGTTGACCTGACCAGCCGACAGAGCGGCGACCTGCGAGGTGGTCAAAGCGTCCGCCTGCGTGGTCGTCAGATTGCCGATCGTCGTCGTGTTCAGGCCGGAGACCTGCGCCGTCGTCAGAGCGGCGACGTTCAGCTCGTCGAGCGAGGTCGTCGACAAGGCGTTGAGCTGGGAGGTCGTCAACCCATGCGCCTGGGTCGTCGTCAGCGCGCCGAGCTCCGTCGCCGTCAGATTGTCGAAGGTCGAAGTGGCGAGCGAGCCGATCTGCGTCGAGGTCAAAGCGCCGACCTGCGTCGAGGCGACCGCGTTCGCGCTCAGGGCGTTGACCTGGCCAGCCGACAGCGCGGCGACCTGCGAGGTGGTCAAGGCCTCCGCCTGCGTGGTCGTCAGAGTGCCGATCGTCGTCGTGTTCAGTCCGGAGACCTGCGCCGTCGTCAGAGCGGCGACGTTCAACGCGTCGAGCGAGGTCGTCGACAACGCGTTGAGCTGGGAGGTCGTCAACGCATGCGCCTGGGTCGTCGTCAGCGCCCCGAGCTCCGTCGCCGTCAGGTTATCGAAGGTCGAAGTGGCGAGCGAGCCGATCTGCGTCGAAGTCAAAGCGCCGACCTGCGTCGAGGCGATCGCGTTCACGCTCAGGGCGTTGACCTGGCCCGCCGACAGCGCGGCGACCTGCGAGGTGGTCAAGGCCTCCGCCTGCGTGGTCGTCAGAGCGCCGATCGTCGTCGTGTTCAGGCCGGAGACCTGCGCCGTCGTCAGATTGACGACGTTCAACGCGTCGAGCGAGGTCGTCGACAATGCGTTGAGCTGGGAGGTCGTCAACCCATGCGCCTGGGTCGTCGTCAGCGCCCCGAGCTCCGTCGCCGTCAGGTTATCGAAGGTCGAAGTGGCGAGCGAGCCGATCTGCGTCGAAGTCAAAGCGCCGACCTGCGTCGACGCGACCGCGTTCGCGCTCAGGGCGTTGATCTGGCCCGCCGACAGCGCGGCGACCTGCGAGGTGGTCAAAGCCTCCGCTTGCGTCGCCATCAGAGCGCCGATCGTCGTCGTGTTCAGACCGCCAGCTTGCGTCGTCGTCAGACTGGCGACGTTCAGTTCGTCGAGCGAACCCGTCGACAGCGCGTTGAGCTGCGTCGTCGACAGCGCATGCGCCTGGGTCGTCGTCAGGCCGCCGACCTGCGTCGACGTCATATTGTCGAAGGTCGAGGTGGCGAGGCCGCCGATCTGCGTCGACGTCAGCGTCCCAAACTGCGTCGCGGTGAAGCCTTGAAAGTCCGACGAGGTGAGGTCATTGATCTCAGTCGCCGTGAGCACCGCAATTTGCGTGTCGGTGAGCGCATCCGCTTGCGGGGTCGTCAGCAGCGCGAAAATCGCGTCAATCGACAGGCCTGGCAGCGCTTTTGTCGAAAAGCCGGTAATTTGAGTGGTGCTCATCGCCGGCAAGTCGGTTGCGTTGATGCTGTTGATCTGTGTTGCGCTCAACAGGCCGATCTGAGTGACCGACAGCGCCTTGACGTCGGTGGTGGTGAGTGTGGAGATGGTCGTCGTGGACAAATTTGAGATCTGCTGGTTCGACAGCGACGTAATGAACGATGCCATATGAGCAACTCCCGATTAGGCGCGGTGCGAACCTCGCGTAATGCGACTCGTTGGCGAAAATAGAGACAATTAAGTTTAACAACCCATTAAGAATCACCGCCAACGCGAGCTGCTTTTCGCTGCGGAATGGCAAAGTGGCGCCATCCGCGCCGCTGTGTCGCACCCCTTGCCCAAGCGCCTCGCTTAGCTCGGCTCGACGACGATCGTTAAGATTGCTTAACCACCCAAGCTTACGCCAAGCTGCCTTCCCCAGAGGTGCGTGGCTCGCGAACGCTGGGGAATCGGGCGCCGGCGCGCCGTCCGCCCCGGCGTTCAACTTTCGCTATTCGCGTCGTCCACGGCTCGAAAAGCCAAAAGTCGAATGTTTATCGAAGAACGGCGCCGGAAATAACAAATCTCCGCGCGGGGTTGGGAGCGGTTACCGGGAGGCGATCGGCTGGCGAAGCTGAACCACCTGCCCTCCGCCAGCCTTCGGGCGACCAGAAAGTTGGGCCGACCTGGGCGGACCGCATTGCTCGCCATCGGAGGGTCTGTCCTCAAGGGCTCGAACTCGTCTTCGGCGATGTCGCATTGCCAAAATACGCCAGGAGTGCAAGTCTTGGGTTCGGCAAGGACGTCATCCGACGGGCGCCGCCTAATTTCCCGCCTGGGAATCGCGGCGGGGAGTCTGAGAATGAGAAGCTCCTCCTCACGTTTCGAAGCGAACGCGGCCGCAATCCCCCCGGGCAAAACGTCGGCCGAGTCCTCCCGAGCGGCGGCGGTCGTCATCGCTCCACAAACCCCTTCGAAGGCCGCCTTATGAAACTTGAAGAAATTGCGCCATTGCAAAATCCGCTTCATGTCGCCGATATAGGAGCTGCCTGCATCAATGAGACGCCACCGTACAAAGCTTTGATGGACCGCGGTTTGGCGCGATTGTCCGCGTTCGATGCCGATGAGCGTCAAAAAGACAAATTGGTTCAAGCTTACGGGTCTGCTTTTGATTTATATACCGATATTATTGCGGATGGAGAACTGCATACTTTGTATCTTATGGCTCCAGAAAGCGGAATGTCTTCCATTTTGGCGCCATCCGAAAAGCACCTTAATTTCTTTAATGGTTTCAGTGTTTTCGGCATGGTGCACGACCAGATAGTTATTCAATCAAGGCGCCTTGATGATATAGAAGAGCTGACTGCAATAGATTTTCTTAAAATGGATATTCAAGGCGCGGAGCTTCTTGTTCTCAAAAATGCAACAAAGAAATTGGCAAAGTGTGTCGCCATCCAGCTTGAAATCTCTTTCGTTCCTTTATATAAACAGCAGCCAACTTTCGGGGAAATTGACGGTTGGATGAGGTCCAACGGGTACTTGCCACACAGCTTTGTAGACATCAAGAAGTGGTCAATATCCCCAACCATTCGAGCGGGTAACTTTCGCATTCCATTCAATCAACTTCTAGAAGCCGATATCGTATACGTAAAAGATCCGTTAGCGATCGACGTTTTCACAAGTGAATGCCTGAAAGAATTAGCGCATATCTCATTTTATTGCTATAATAGTGTTGATTTGGCCGTATATTGCCTATTAGAATTGGAAAGGCGAGGTGAAATTCCGCAAGGATCTGCGCATGGATTCCTTGCATAACTTAGCACTACTTTGGCGGATTGACGATTTGTTAACTGAATTTGGGTGAGGCTTTGTGCTCTGATTTTACGGAGCGCGAGGCATGGCGGACTGGCGAGCGGAGCTTTCGGGTCGGCTGGGCCGTTGACTATGAGCCGGAAACGCAAACAGCCCCCGAAGCGGTTGCTTCGAGGGCTGTGGGATCGCTGGTTGCGGGGGCAGGATTTGAACCTGCGGCCTTCAGGTTATGAGCCTGATTGTGACATGCCCAACGATCATATGATGATTTAGAATTGCTAGTATTTTCCGTGGACTACGGTTGCATTGGATTGCTCCATGTTGCAAGTCGTTGCACGAAATCTCGAACTTTCTTGTCGCATTTTTGTCGCGCCGACGGAAGGCTACCCGGGCAAGCGCTTTTCATCTCAGTAGCGTGCGCCCATACTGACCACTCGTAGCCGAGATTGTCGCTCGAATCATACACGATGAAAATCATCGACCTGAGCGCCGCCCCGACGCAAATTTACCGCTTATCCGCGGACCCATCGCGCACGTTGACGTGGATCGCCGGATGGGCGCTAGCGCCTCCCGAGGTCGATCCTCCCGTTATTGGGGAAGACGCCCCACCAGAGTGTTGGCGCGAGAAAGGCGGCTTCAAGCTGACGCATATGACCCCTGCGCTCGGCGACGACATCCCAGATGATACCTGCCTCCGCTTTTCAACGAGTAACGAGCGCGCGTGTGTGAGCCTTGCGTTAAATTTGACGACAGCTAACGTAGACGTCCATCACGCACTTGACGGACATATAGTTCACTATGCTATTCACGCGTCTCAAGTGGAAGAAAAGAGTAAACACCCGATCGATCCTATTTTCTGGTCTCCATTTAGAGCTGTACACTTTGTTTGGGGCGCAAGCGAATCCTGCTTCTTCAGATTTTGTCGAGATCCCGAAAATAGCTATTCTATGTCGGGTTTTCAAGGTGTCCAAAAGTCTGTCATTCCAAAATTAATTTGGAAGAATTGGCAGTGGTTAGACAAAACGCCATCGCTTCACGTGAACTACAAGAACGGACACTTCCCACTCCATATTGATTGGTGTGAAAATCGTATTTCTACTATTGGACAATGTTGGAATAGAGTAAAGATTCGAATTGTCACGGACCGCTTAACCAAGAGAGGGGAGAGCAGGAAAAGAGAGTCGGCTTGTTTTTGGGAGCTAATTTCATTGATAGATCGCAACCGCAACGATCGCCTTACTAAGAATGAATGCCTAACTTACATACAGAAGCGAGCCGCTTGTGGAAATAAAGCTGTACTTGTCGGTATCCGCGATGAAGAATTCAACAGAGCCTGGACTCGGGCTTGCGAAGTTCTTAGCCTTGACTGGAACGCGGCCGGGCGAAAAGCGGGGCGCGGTTCAGAAAGAAATTCGAAATCTCGCTATTAGCATATGTAAATTGGTGTTTAATGGGATGCTGATTAGCCGAAATCTGCTGGCCCATAAGATTGGCTGAATCTGAACTTATGACGCCGAATCAAAACGAACTATATAGCACAGCGGCGCGAGCTATTATTCTGGCAATCAGAAATCAGGGAATTTTGAGCTGATAAACGAGGGCTGACAGCGGCGCGCACTCCCGTCAGGCTCCTCGAAATGAGCCAGTGTCTCTTGTTCCTTACCCGCCGGCAGGCAGCGGAGCTGACTTCGATTTCCTACAGCGCTCTCGCTCACCTGGCGACATCTCCACATGGCCCCCCGCTGCTTCGCATCGGGCGGCGCATCGCGTACCGGCGCGACGACCTTATCGCGTGGATGGACGCTCATAGCGTGCCGCATCCTCGACCCCGCGGCCGACCTCGAAAAGGCCACTCGCCGCCGGTGATCACGCGTCTCTAGGGACATATTGCGCTAGCCCTTCAGAAACGGAGGCAGAAGAAGTGACGCATATTCCTGCTCCTGACACCGAAGTCGCGCCTGCGGTTCTGCCGCCGGACCTCGACCAGCTTCCCGCCGTGCGCAAACGCGCCCGCAAACGCGCGTCTATGTTGGCGAAGGCGGGGAGTCGCAACGCTGCCGCCGCAGTGCGAGACCTCGGCCTCGGCGAGGCGTTCTCGGACCCTGCTGTCGCTTACGGTGCGCTTCTCTTCCTCCGCGATCGTCTCGCCAGCACGAAGCTTCACCCCGCGTTGGCGGAGCGTGGCCGACTCTGGATCGGCCCGGATGTGCCGAGCCTCCAAGAAACCCCGTCCAGATCGGAGAACAACGACGGTGTCGTCGGGCCGATTGAGGATAGCCAAACCGCGCACAATCCCATAACCGATAGGACTTCCGATGCGACGGGGGTGCTCGGCACATTCCCCATGGCCGCCTCTGCACCCGAGAGCGCTCACTCTCCCGCTCCCGCAGACGCCACCGATGTGCAGGCTGACAACGCAAGCGACGACGGGCCGGTGCCGGCAGCCCGTCCCAATCCGACTGCGACCGGCCCGAAGACTGCCGAGGCACCGTGGGTCGTCGCTCAGTCGGCGGCAACGGCGCCGTCGAGCTTCGAAGGAAGTCGGCCCGCCGCAGGAGGCGACAATGCTGCTGCCCTTGCGGCGACTACTGCCCAGCCCCACGACGCCGCGCACCCCGCGTCCGGTTATGTTGCCGACAAGGCCGGTCGCAACGGCTCTTCGCCAAGCGGAAACACCTCCGCGATAGCCTCCGGGCAAGTCACCCCCACCCCGCTGCGGAACAACTTTGCGTTGCCGCCGCGGCGCCCGTTCCTGAAGGGCGCAGCTCTCAACACCGGAATTACACCGGCGGATAGAACGCCCGAAGGCTCCACATCCTAAACCGACTAGGAGGTGCTCCGCACTTCGCTTCCCTCTCCGAACGAGTGACAACATCGTGACGGCACAGTTCTTTCACGCGGAAACGTATGCGCCTGTTGGCAGCCACGGCAAGCGCAACCTTTACGACGTGCTTGCCGAGGCGAGCCGAACTCCCGGATCCCATCCGCACGTGCTAAACGCTCGTCCGCCAGTCGTGGTCTATGGACGACACCCAACCGACCTCGTGGCGATAATCGACGCAAGGCTGAGTACCGCGACGGACCGAGGCCGGCGGCGACTGCCGCGTACTTTTCCGGTGCTGCTAGCCGCTGTCGCGAGCATTCCAGTGCAACCTGCCGACATGGCGGCAAATCTGGACGTTCGCAGACGCGTCGACGCGTGGGTCGCCAATAACGTCAAATTCGCCATCGACGAATTTGGCAGTTCGCTGGAGTCGGTCATAGCACATGACGACGAACGGTTTTTCCATCTCCACGCCTTCGCCGTGCCTATTCCGAACCCGGATACCCAGGCGCTAAGTGCTGAGACCGTTTGGAAGCCTCTCGCTGCGCAGGGCCGGGTGCGCCGCGCCGGCGGAAGTCGAAGGGCGCAGCGCGACGCCTATAAGACGGAGGCGAAACTCGTTCTGGACCGGTATTACGCGACGGTGGGCGCGCCTTCCGAGCTGCAACGTGCGGGCCCGAACCGAGCGCGCATCTCACGCGCCGCCCATCTTGCCCGCACGCATCAGGTCGAGGAGGAGGCCCGTCGCAATGCGGAAGTCGAGCAGCGTCAGGTCGAGATCGAGCGGCGCGAGGCGAATTTGGACTCGGAAATCACGAGGCGAAACGCTGACTACCGTGCCGCTCTTGTTCAAGCGACTACGCGCGAGATCAATGCCATCCGCGAAGACGACGCCAAGCGATTTCGGCGCGCGAAAGAGAGCGCACAGGCAGTAGTCGCCAGACTCGCAATCGCCGAAAACGAGGTCGAACGCCTGGCTGAACTGCTACGAGAAGCGGGGATCGAAGTGGACGCGAATCGGCGTCGAACCCCATAAGGCATCCCACCACGGTGCTGGGCCGGCGCGAGCATTCTCGACGGCGGGCGCGTATGCCCTCGGGATTGCCGAGGGCTGTCGCCGACAGAAATCGCTCAGGTAGCCCCAGGGGCTCGCCTTCTGGCGAGGACGTGCAAGCGGAAGGTCACGGCTGTCGACGTGTCCGACGTCATCGCCGCCAGGACAGGCACCTACAATCCTGATTTCGAGCGGATCGTCTGCATTCACGAGGCCGGCCACGCGATCGTCTTTTCTAAGCTAGGTTTCGCGGTCGAATTCGTTGACGCCGACAAAAGAGGTTCGAAGTCCGATAGAGGACTTCAGACCGCTCCGCGATCCTTGTAAAATCACACGAATTCGCGACCCCGGCATTCTCGTGTGGCCCAGGATCGGGACGCACATTCTGAACAAGGGGGAGGGCGCGTCGAGCCGGATCCCCTTAGAATTCTGCGTGGAGATGTGTGCCCGAGATTGTCACCCGGCTCACGACCGGCGCCGGATTCGCCAACCGCCCGACGATCGAGTCGCCCGGGCGGCGGCCTACGCGTTTTGCAGCAATTCTCGCGCGATTCCCGGCAAGCTGGCGATGACGGCGGCGTTGCGCCTCCCCCATAGGCGGCGCAGCAACGACTGTGGGATGAAGTCGTCGTATTTCGCGCCGCCAAGTCCCAGCGCGCCGTCCTCGATCTTCGCCAGATCGGCGGCGGAGAAGGCGGCCAGCCGCTTGAGGCCGCCGATCGCCGCCTCAATGGGAGCAGCGACAGTGATCCCGACCCCATTGTCCTCGGCAAGCACACCCATCCCGGCGAACGCCACGCACATCGCCGCCACGGTCGCCGACCCAACCCACGGGAAAAGCAACGCGTTGCGCCCCATCTCCAGGATGGAGCGGCGACTGAGATCGGCGCGAGCGTAAGCGTTGCGCCCCTCGGCGAGAAGCGCGTTGGCGGCCGCGTCGAGGAAGGCTGGTTCGTCGTCGTCCTCGTAGACCGCCTTCATCTCGGCGATCAGCCGCGTGTGGACCTCCTCGCTCGTGAGGTTCTCGAAGCGTGGGACTTGGCCGCCTTTATGGGCCTCGACCTGGATGACCCGCGCCTTCTCGTCGACGGCGATGATTTTCCACCGCCGCCCCGCGAACACCACCAGGCTGTCGATCGCCACAGCGTTCGACAGCGGGATCGAGCCAAGGGGTTTGGAGCCAAGAACAAGCCGCCATTCCTCCTCGACGGTGAACAGCGGGTAGAAATCGCGCGCTTGCACGAGGCGCTCGCCGGCCTCGCCGAGCATCAGCAGACCGTCCGGCGCCTGCTCGATCACTGCGGCAGCCTTGGCGGCCCGCAGCAGCTCGACATAGTCGGCCGGCTGGACGTCGGCGAACGGCCCCGGGCCGGACAGTAGCGCGAACGCTATGTCGGCGCGAATTCCGCCCCTTTCGGCGATCAGCGACAGCGTCTGGTGGAAGAGCGCCGTCGCCAGCGCGTCGCTGGTCGCCGCCGGCTCGTAGAACTTCTGGCCGACCAGCCGTATCGCCGCGACCGTCCGCGCCACCTCTTGACGCAGATCGTCGACGAAGCTGCTGCGCGGATCGAGTTCGCCTTCGATCGCGTAAATTCGCAACACCGTTGGCTCGCCCTCCCGCCGACCGGTCCGGCCGAGCCGCTGGCGCAGCGACGAAATCGACCGCGGCGCGCCGATCTGGGCGACGCTCTTGACCGAGCCGATGTCGATGCCGAGTTCGAGCGTCGTCGTGCAAACCGCGGTCGTCGGCCGGTCGCCCTCCTTGAGCCGCCGCTCCAGGTCCTCGCGCAGCTCTTTCGACAGGTTGCCGTGGTGAGGAAAGAATTCGTTGGGGACGCCGTATTGCTCGGACCTGAGTCGCAGCCAGTCGGCGACCGTCTCCACCGTCCTGCGCGAGCCGCCGAACACGAGATTGTTCTCGCCGCGCAGGACTTCGAACAGATGGACGGAGATCGCCTCGATCGCCGTCGTCGCCTCGCCAGCCTCCGCCAGGTCCTCGTCCGTGTTCCCGCCCCCAATGGCCTTTGATGCCGCCGCGCGACCGCCCTCGCCGCTCCGCGCCGGTTCGACATAGCCGCGGACTTGCAGCAACAGGTCCAGGCTCGCGCCCGGCTCGTCGATGATCGTCACGCGCCCGGGGGCATCCGGCCGCAACCAGGCGGCGGCGAGCTGGGGGTCGCCGATGGTCGCCGACAGGCCGACCCGGCGGGCTGAGACGGTCGAAGCGGCCTCCAGGCGCTTCAACAGTGACGCGAGGTGCAGGCCGCGCGGCCCTTGCATGAAGGCGTGCAGCTCGTCGACCACCAAGAAATCGAGGCCGGACAGCAGCCTCTGGATGCGATCGGGATGGCGCACGAACATCGCCTCGATCGACTCGGGCGTGATGAGGGCGATCCCGCGCGCTTCCCGGGCGAACCGCGCCTTGGTTGTCTGCGAGGCGTCGCCGTGCCACCGCACGACCGGAATCTCCATCGCCTCGCAGAGCTGTTCGAGGCGCGCAAACTGGTCGTTGATCAACGCCTTCAGCGGGCTGACGTAGAGGGTCGACAAGCCGGGGCGGTCGCGATCGACGACGCGGGAGAGAATCGGCAGGAACGCCGCCTCAGTCTTGCCGGAGGCGGTCGAAGACGTGATCAGGACGTCGTTTGTCCCGCCGAGGATCGCCTCAGCGGTGCGAACCTGGACCGGCCGCAGGCTGGTCCAGCCCTGATCGCGCACCCACCGCCTGACTGTCGGATGCAGCCGATCGTAGGCGCGGCTGGCCTCAGAGGCGGAGATGGGCGAGGCCATTCCCGGCGCTCTCCGAACCGTCATCCGCCGCCGGCGCGTCCTGCGCCGCCCCTTCGTCTGGCGCCACCTCGATGGCGCCGAGCAGCGTCCGCCAGTCGGCCTCGGGGTTCTGGTCGAGCACCGCCAGCAGATCGACGAACGCCTTGATAGTGTTGCGCGGCGTCCGGAAGTACGCCTCGCCGATGCGTTGCGAGCAATGCGCCATGAAGGCTTCGAACGCCTCGTCGGGGACCAGATATTTGGCCGGATCGCCTCCCGCCTTCACGTGGCGGATGTTAGAGAGCAGGATCAACAGGTCCTCCGGCGTCAGGCCCTGCAACCGAATCACGGGGCCGCTCATGTCGACCAGTCCGTCCTTGGCGAAGGCGTTCTCTGCCAGGCGGCTTTCCAACGCCGGGTAGCTGTAGAGCCCTCGGCGGGTGTCCATCAGGAATTCCGGGGTGCCGCCAAAGAGGAAGCCGAGATTGCGGACGTTGCCCTGGATGACGTCGTTGATGATGCGCAGCAGCTCCTCGTAATTGGCGCTGCGCGCCTGTGGCGCCTGCAACTTGTAGAGATTGACCATCTCGTCGAAGATCACCATCAGCCCGGCGTGGCCAGCGATCTTCACGAACGCGGCGAGCAGCTTGAGCGAGTCGTAGAGGTTGTTGTCGTCGATGATGTTGCGCACCGGCAGCGCGGCGCGCGCCTCGGTCTTGGTCGAATACTCGCCGCGGATCCATCGCAACGCGGCGTCGCGCAAAGTGTCGTCGCCGTTCTCGCTGCCCCTGAGGTAGGCTTTCAGGACCACGGCGTAGTCGTAGCCGCCGACCGCGTCCTGCAATGGGGCGAGCTTCGCGTCGATCACCTTGTCGATCGACGCTCCGGCGGCTTCAGCGTGGCGGCGCGCGTCGGTCAGGAACCGCTCCATCACGCTGGCCAGCGCACCGCCGTCGGGCTTGGTGCGGGTCGACATGTTGCGCACCGCCTCGGCATAGAGCCCGCGCGCCTGGCCGTCGCGGCCATGGAGCCGGCGATCCGGCCCGAGATCCGCCTGGACGACGACCAGCTTCTTCTCCAGCGCGATCAGCCGCACGAGGTTGAGGAAGAACGTCTTGCCCGCTCCGTATTCGCCGATGATGAAGCGAATCGCGGCACCGTCGCCGGCGATCCTGGCGATGTCGCCGATCAGCGCCGTCACCTCGGCGACGCGACCGACCTGGATGTGGCGCAAGCCGCGCCGCGGGACGACGCCTGCGGAAAGCGCCTGCATGATCGTATCGCGCTCGGCCGCCGCGATCGGGCGGGTGACGTCATTCATTCGACTCGACCCTCATTTCTTTCAGGCGTTCGACGAGATGCGGCGCGATCGACAATTCGTCGGCGTCGTCGACGACCGACTCTTCGAAGCGATCGAACGCCCATTCGTTGATATTGTCGACGGCGCCTCCCGGGAAAAGTTTCGCAGATCTGGCGAGCCGGTCGAACTCGCCGTGGGGAAGCGAGCCGGCGTCGAGAATCGCCGACAACAGCTTCCCATGCGCCGCATCGAGCCCTTCGAACGGCCCGTCCGACGACGCGACGGCGATCGCCGCCGGGCTCGAACTCGGCGCGGCCTCCTCGACGAAGATCTCGGAAAGGACGTCCGCCACCGCCTGCGTCGATTTCCTGGCGCGGTCTAGCACGGTCGCATCGATCACGACCGAGGGGGAGCCGTTCAACTCGCGCTCGACCGCGGCGCGCGCCGATGCGCCGATCTCCGCTTCGGAATGCGTTTCGCCGCCCGTCGGCGCGCGATGAAGCGCGGCGTAAAGCTCGTCGGCGGGAAGCCCGAGGGCCTTGTAGAGCCATTCGAGTTGCTTGACCGAGGCGGCCGAGGCGCGTGTGCCCGCCGCGAGCGCGGCGACGGCAGCGCTCGCGGCGGCGTGCTTGAACTCTTCAGGCAGCGCGGCCCCTGCCTTCATGAGTCGGGTTCGTCGTTTTGCGTCTGGCTGGACGATAGCGGCGTAGGCGGTCAGACGGGTCGCCGCCTCGTCGTCGGCACCGATCGCGGCGGCGACCGCCGAAGCCGCGCGCGCCCGCGCTTCCTCGTTCGCCGAGTCAGCCTGATGAGCGCACAGGATGGCGACGTCGACGGCGAGCCGCGCCTTGTCGCTGAGCGGCTCACCGCGATCGCCCGCCGGCAGGCGAAACAGCCGCGCCGGGGCGGTCAGGGCGAGGTGCGAAAGATCGCCACTGTCGCGCGGGCCGTCCGGTTCAATGCCGATCCCGACCCAGCCGAGCGTTTTGGCGATCCGCGACACCGCCTCGCCGACGCTTTTGCCCGCCGCGCCGTCCGCCTGGACGCCGGCGACCGACAAGACCTCGCCGACCTGCGTCGCCTTGGTCCTCGCCTCGCCGAGATAGGGGACGAGCTTGGCGATTCCCTTATGAAACCGATAGATCCAGAGATCGATCGGCATCAGGATGGTCGTCTCAAGCGCTTCTGCGGAATTCGGGACGCGCGTCAGACGGCTGTGATAGCGGCCCAGCTCCTTCCAGCAGGATTCGACAAGCGTAGCGAGCGCCTCGGCCGTTTTGAGATCGAGCGCCGGGTCCGGCAGCTTCACGGCGCCGTCCGCCAGTCGCGTCTCGAACTGCGCCGACATCGCCCGGTAGTTCGCCGTGATCGTTTTGGCGGGCGGCGCGACCGGAAGCCCAGACGGATATTTCCTGTTGAAACGACGGATCCAAAGTTCGCGAAAGACGTCGATCTGCTCTCTCGGCCAGCGCCGCCGACCCCAGGATATCGGCGAAGCGGTCGCCCAGATGAAGGCGTCGGTGGCGGTCAGCGTTGTCCGTTCGATCAGCCGCCGCCCCAGATAGAGCCGCGCCGGCAGCGCCATCTCTTCCCAGACGTCCTGGCCATCGACTTGCGGTTCGCCGGTTATGCCGGCGTAGGCGCGCGCGAACGAGAGAAAACGGCCGACGTAGCCTGCGAACGAGCGGTGACGGCCGTACACCGACAGCAGCCGCTCCGCCTCGGCGATGATCTGCGGCGCGTCCACCGTGACCCCCTCGCCGAGCAGGCGATATTCGAGACCGTAGACGAAGAGGAACACGAGCGACAGGTTCTCGTTCGGGTCGCTGCGTCCGCCCGCCATCCACTCCAGAAAACCGCGCCGCTGCGCCGAGGTGATATTCGAATACGACGGATAGTACGACGGTGGATCGGTTTTCGCGCTGCGCGCCGGCGCAACCGGCAGGGCGGGGTCGATGATCCAGTTCGGCGCGGCGAAACCCCGGATGGGACACGAGGCGAGATAGAACAGCCCGCCGGAGATGGTCAGATCGAGGAGCTGGATCGGCTGGCCCGGCGCGATCCAACGCGCCCGCGCGCGCGCCGCAGATTTGGCGACAGCGTTCAGACGCGGCGTGTCGGTGAGCGCCCGAATCGTCACGCCCGGAGCGGTTTGCAGGCCGCTCGTCCGCCGAGCCGGCTCGGAACGCGGGGGCACGGGCGGCGGAACAAGCCGCTCACCGCCTCGCCTGGCCGGCGAATTCGCGGCGCCGCGGCGCGGGCCGAGCGAGGATCTGTCCGGCGCGGACGCTTTGCGGCCCTTCGGCTTTGTGAGCAGCGCGATCGCCGCCATCACGCCCACGAGCGCGAGAATGCCCAGCATGTGCTCCGCCGCTCGATTGCCCAGCGCGCCGCCGACGATGAACGAGACAACAATGACGCCGGCGCACCTTACCCACCCCGTTCACGCGCGGCGCGCGCAGGCTAACGGTTCTAGCCCCCCTACTCAACGAACAACACCTCTCCGCCGACCGGCAGATGCAGCGCGAGCCGCACGGGACGCGCTTCTCCTGCCGCAGCGCGAACCGCGTCGCGATAGGCGCGCAGCTGGCCGGCGTGCTTGCGCGCCTGGTCGAACCATTGCGCCCGGCCGCCGGGAAAGCTCTTGTGATCGAAGACGACAATTTCGCTCGGCGCGTCGACCACCAGATCGAGACGGCCGATCAGTGAGCGGTCGCCAGACCGCCAATTGATCGGCGCCTCGCGTCGCAAGTTCGCGTTCGGCCAACGCTCCGCGACGAACCTCCAGAGGCGGGCACCCATGGCGGTAACCTCGCGCGGGTCGAATCCGACGACGCCCCAGGCGTCGAGCAGGCGCGCCGCCAGCGCGATCCGCCTCTCCTCGTCCCAAGCGGGATTGTCGGCGGCGAGAAAGCGATGCAGCGCCTCGCCGACCAGCGTCATGTCGGGCTGGCCGACGAACGACAGACGCACCCCGAGATCGAACGTCTCGACGACGCGCGCGTCCTCGACGCCGGCTTCCTCGCTCGGGCGGATGGCGAGCCCCGGAAACTCCCGCTTTGCGATGACTGGCCGCCCATAGGCTGGCGAGACCGCCGGCCCCGGCGCATCATCGGCGCCGGCGAGGTCAACGGCGCGAACGGCATGCTCATTGCCGCCTACGCGCATCGACGAAGTGCCCGCCTCGGCAAGCGCAATCGCCGGCGCGCCGTCGGCGGATCGCAATTCGTCGAGCCACGGCAGGGCGGAGGCCGAAGCCGGCGTGGCGAGGACGAGATAGTCTCGGGCTCGGGTCGCGCCGACATACAGCAGCCGAATTCTCTCGGCGCGTTCTTTGCGCTCGGTCGTTCTGCCCTCGGCGGAATTCGACGCGAACGCGTCGAACCCGACGTCCTTCTTCTGGGCGCCGAACGGCCATGGCCAGAACCGCAGCCAGCGGCCGTCTAGCGGATCTCGCCAGTCCACTTCGCGCCACGGCCGGTCGCTTTCGACATGGGCGCCGAACGGGTTTGCTTTCGCCTCTGCGTCGAGATCGGTCAGAACGACCAGCGGCCATTCGAGGCCCTTGGCGGCGTGATAGGTGGCAACGGCTACAGCGTCCGGCGCGCGGCTCTCAGGCTGTTTCCCTTCCTGCTCGACGAGCCAGGCGCAAAGATCGGTGGCGGTCGTCGGCGCCCGTTCTCTGCCCTGTTCGGCCTGATAGGCGGCGACCAACCCTCTTAGTTGTTCGAGGTTGAGGCGCCGTTCCTCGGCGCGGCCCCAGCGCAGAACCGCCTGGCTGACCCCACCCAGCGTCAGGACAGCGTCGAAGAATTCCAACGGCGTCTTGTGCGCGCCGCCTGCGGCGACCTCCAACAGCCTCGGCGCAATCGGAACCAGCGGGACGATCGCCTCGGTCGGATCGCCGCTGAGGCTCGCTTCAAACCACGCCGGCTGTGCTTCGCCGTCATGCAGTAGCTGAGCCAATTCGGCGAGCGCGACGCTGTCGCGTTGGTCGGCGCACCACTTGAGCGCTGCCAGCGCTAGGCGTGCTTCGGGCGTCCCGAACAGGCCGCCGCGCTCGATCGCGACCTTGAGGCCAGCGCGCGCCAACGCCGCGGCGATCGCCAGACACGCGTCGTTGGCGCGGCATAAAACGGCGACGTCGCCGGCCGACAACGGTCGCGCCGCCGCTCCGTCGGCCACCTTCCACGCGTCGCCCGCAGCGATCGCCTGGACGACCCCGTTGGCGACCGCCGCGTATCGGTCGTCGTTCTTCCTGCCGGCTAGCCGCCAGACCGCGAGCGGCGGCGACTGGCCGGGCAGATCGACGCGCTTGGTCTCGGCGACACGCGCGGCGTCCGGGGAAAGCCCAGCCGCCTCGAAGCTCGTCGCGAAGGCGTCGTTGAAGAACGAGACGAGGCCCGGTCGGCTGCGGTAGTTCTTCGGCAAAGAGGCCTTTTCGCCGCCGGTCGCGGCGCGGACGCTCTCAGCGACCTCGGCGATCAACTCCGGATCGGCGCCGCGAAAGCCATAGATCGCCTGCTTGGGATCGCCGACCCAAACGCTCTCGGCGGCGATCTGCGACAGACCGATGAACACCGCCAGTTGCAGCGGGCTCGTGTCCTGGAATTCGTCGACGAACACGGCTTGGACGCGTTCGCCGATCTGCGCGCGAACCTCTTCCTTGCCGATCAGCGCCAACGCCAGGCGGTCCTGATCGACGAAGTCGACCAGGCCCCACTTGCGTTTGTGGTCGTCATAGGCGGCCCTCGCCTCGCCGGCGCAGGCGAAGACGCCGCGCACATAGCTCTCAACCTGATCGACCAAACGCGGATGGCGAGCGAAGGTCGCGGCAGCGGCGATCGTCCCGGCGAACGCGTCTCGGTCGCGAGCGCCGACGGCGAGCTTGCTGAGCTTCGCCCACTTGTGCCACGGCTGATCGACGACTTCCGCTCTTGCGAAGTCGCGAACCGTCTCCAAACCGCCCAAGGTGGCCGCAGTGACCGCCTTGCC
>JBEKAL010000059.1:0-16227 GCA_050015935.1 Roseiarcus sp. | reverse complement strand
CAGATGGTCGACGACCCGAGCCATGTCCGCCTCCCGCGAATCATGGCTCTTCCATCTATCATCCTGATCCCCCCTCCGGAATCCCCCCTCGTCGAGTCAATCGCCCGGAAACCGTATGACCCATTGCGGGACGCGGCCATCGCCGCGGCGGTAACGGGCCTGCAACCTTAAGCCCCTATGAAGAAAAGCGCTCGAATTGCGGGGAGCGCGTCCGGTCGGCGGTCCGAAACGGATCTGGGCGCGCAAGCGTTCGAAGCGGCATCGGCGAAGGCGTTCAATCACGGCGTGGGTTGCGTATGGGTCGTTCGCGTTTAGCCTGGGCAGGTTCGGCCTTCGCGCCCTGGGGCATCGCTCTGGCGTTTCTCGTGTCGATCACGGCCCAAGCCGGACAGGATCCCGTCTGGACCGGCAGCCCCGTCGCGCAAGAGGCGCGCGCCGACAGTCCCTCTCCGGTTCGCGAAGCGCTTCTGTCCTCGACGTTTGGCTTGCCGGCGCGCTCCACCACGCTCGACGGCGACGAAAGTCCGATCTTGGAGACCCGTTTGATCCTCGGGGCGCCCGAGGATCTGGCCGTGATTCCCGACGAAATCGAACCGAACGCCGCCGTCAAACAGGGCGCCGCGGACTTTCCCGCGATCGACCGCACGCGCAAAGGCGATCCCTTCATCGTCCTTCGCCCCGGCTTCGACGCCCATCGGCGACGGCTGGCCCCGCCCGGCGAGGACGGCGCCGACGACTGGCCGGAGGATTCGCGCAGCCCGACGGCGATTCCCCCCGGCGCGGACGCCGCGGCGAGCCGGCCGCAACGACAATTCGACGACGGCGCGACGCCGGGCGTGCCGCTGGAGCTGGCGTTGAATTCCTCGACGCCGACGCCGAGCGACGGCAAGGCGATCGTCGTCGACGCACGCGCGCCCGCACAAACGACGGCGGCGGCGCGATTCGACGCCGACGGCAAGCCGAATTACGCCGCGCTGATCGACCCCAAGGACTCGGCGCGACAGATGCGGTGCCTGGCCGAAGCGATCTATTTCGAATCGCGCGGCGAACCCGAGCAGGGCCAGGCCGCCGTCGCCGAGGTCGTGCTCAACCGCGTGCGCAGCGGCATCTTTCCCACCGACGTCTGCGCGGTGGTCTATCAGGACCGCAACCATCCCTTCGCGTGCCAGTTCTCCTTCGCCTGCGAAGGCCGCTCGCTGCGCATCGAGGAGCCCGGCCCGTGGGCGACCGCGACGCGCATCGCGCAGGAGGTCGTCAGCGGCGCCAGTTACAATCCGAAGGTCGCCGAGGCGCTGAACTATCACGCCAGTTACGTTCTGCCGTTCTGGGCCGGCTATCTCAGGCGCGTCGACCGCATCGGCAATCACATTTTCTATGCCATGCGGGCCGGCGCCAATTGGGCGCCCGGCGCCCTCAACGGCCGCGGCGACCTGCCGCCGGCGCCGGCGGCGGTTCAGACGGCGGCGGCGACTCAGGCGAGCGCGGCGGCGCGGTGAGAGATCAGCCCAGCACGCTCTCCGCCGGCGTGTAGGCGAGCCCGTGCGCCTGGGCGACCGGTTCGCAGGTCACCTTGCCGTCGTGCACGTTGAGCCCCGCGCGCAGGTGGACGTCGTCCTTCAGCGCCTGGCGCCAGCCCTTGTCGGCGAGCGCGAGGGCGAAGGGCAGGGTGGCGTTGTTGAGCGCGAAGGTCGAGGTGCGCGCCACCGCGCCGGGCATGTTGGCGACGCAATAATGCACGACGCCGTCGACGACGTAGGTCGGGTTCGAATGGGTCGTCGGCTTCGAGGTTTCGCAGCAGCCGCCCTGGTCGATCGCGATGTCGACGATCACCGCGCCGGGTTTCATCGTCGACAGCATCGCGCGCGTCACCAGCTTCGGCGCCGCGGCGCCGGGCGCCAGCACCGCGCCGATGACGAGGTCGGCGCGCGCGACCAGTTCGGCGATCGCGGCGCGCGTCGCATAGATCGTGCGCACGCCGGCGCCGAGTTGCGCCGCCAGGCGCTGCAACGCCTCGTTCGACTTGTCGACCACGGTGACGTTGGCGCCCATGCCGAGCGCGATCGTCGCGGCGTGCGTGCCCGAAACGCCGCCGCCGAGAACGACGACTTCCGCGGCCGGCACGCCCGGCACGCCGCCGAGCAGGACGCCGCGCCCGCCCTGCGCCTTTTCCAACGCATGCGCGCCGACCTGCGGCGCGAGGCGTCCCGCCACCTCCGACATCGGCGTCAGCAAGGGCAGGCCGCCGGTGGGCGAGGTCACCGTTTCATAGGCGATGCAGGTCGCGCCGCTTGCGAGGAGATCCTTCGTCTGCGCGAGGTCGGGCGCGAGATGGAGATAGGCGTACAAGATCTGGCCGCGGCGAAGCTGCTTGCGCTCGGCGCTCAGCGGCTCCTTGACCTTCACGATCATTTCGGCGCGCGCGAATATCGCTTGCGGCGCGTCGATGAGCGCGGCCCCCGCCGCGACATATTCGTCGTCGGAAAGTCCCGATCCGACGCCCGCGGATTTTTCGACCAGCACGGAATGACCGTGGTGCGTCAGTTCCGCGACCGAAGCAGGCGTCAGCCCGACGCGAAACTCATTATCCTTGATTTCCTTGGGCACGCCGATCAGCATCGAATCCTCCCGCCGCGTGGAACCCGTATGATCCTGCGACGGCGAAGAAATTTTTCTCCCAAATAAAGCTGCTGTCGCCACTCGCCGGCATGATATGCGAATAATATCACGAATCGAGAAAGATTATGCGAACTGACGAAATCGACGATCGCGACCGGGCGATCCTGCGCGAATTGATGCGAGACGGCCGCTTGACCAACGCGGACTTGGCCGAGCGGGTCCATCTGTCGCAATCGGCATGCCTTCGGCGGGTCCGCATGCTCGAGGACAGCGGGATCATCGAGGGCTATGTGATGCTGCTCGCTCCGGCCGCCGCGGGCCTTCCCGGCGCGGCATTCGTTTCGGTGACGCTGGACCAGCAGGGCCGCGCGGCGCTCGATCGATTCGAGCGGGAGGTCGGCCGCCACGCCGAGATCATCGAATGCTATCTCCTGGCCGGCGCCGCGGATTATCTCCTGCGGATCGCGTTTCGCGACACGCGCGATTTCGAGCGCATCCACACCGACATTCTCACGCAATTGCCGGGCGTTTCGCGCGTGCAATCGACCATGACCCTACGCACCGTGAAGAAGACGACCGCCTTGCCGCTGTGAGGCTCCCGCGCTAGGACCGTCGACGAATCCGAGGATCGCCTCATGACCGAATCGCCCGCCGAAATCGCCGAGATGCCGTTCGAGACGGCGCTGGCCGAACTCGAATCGATCGTCGACAAACTGGAGAAGGGCGCCGTCGCGCTCGAAGAATCCATCAAGCTCTACGAGCGCGGCGAAGCGCTGAAGGCGCATTGCGATCAATTGCTCAAGAACGCCGAAATGCGCATCGAGAAGATCGCGCTGTCGGCCGACGGCAAGCCCAAGGGCGCGGCGCCGCTGGACGGCGAGTGAGGCGTCGCCAATGGCCCGACATGACCGTACGTCAATAAAACGATGACATATCGTCATGGAATCGTAGGAATTTTCATCGCCGCCCGCGCCGTTGGTTACATTTCGTTAACCATAGTGGCCGCAAACAGGGAGGGCAATTTTAACCATTGATCCCAGCCGCGATTCGCGGCCGGGCGCGACAAAAAGGGCGGAATTCATGCGCACGATCGCTTTCGTAACTCAAAAGGGCGGGTCCGGTAAGAGTACTTTGGCTTCTTCACTCGCGGTCGCGGCGAAGGATGTCGGCGAGCGCGTCTGCGTGATCGACTTGGATCCGCAGTCTTCCCTCCTCAGCTGGGCCAAGACTCGCGAACTCGACGACATCGCCGTCGTCGCGGCGACGGCCGGCAAACTACCGGCGCTGCTCTCCGCGCTGGAAAAAAAGGGAGTGACGCTCGCGCTCATCGACACGCCCGGCGCCGACGGCGCGGCTTCGGCGGCCGCGATGCGCGAGGCCGATCTCAATGTCATTCCCTCGCGCCCGAGCATTTTCGATCTCTGGGCCAGCGCTCAGACGCGCGTCGCGTTGAAGGCGTCGAACAGCGATTTCGTCTTCATGCTCAACCAGTGCCCGCCGGCCCAACAATCCGCGCGCGTCGACAACGCCGTCGCCTCGCTGGAGGAGATGGGCGGCCTCATTTCGCCGCTCGTGTTGGCGCGCGTAGACTATCAGGAAGCCGCGCGCCACGGCCTGGGCGTGACCGAGATCAACCCGCACGGCGCGGCCGCCGAGGAAATGCGCGCGCTGTGGGCGTCGCTGAAGCGCCGGATCGCGCGCGGCAAGGCCAAGGCGCCGGCCAGCAAGGCGGCGTGAGGCCGACGCGATTGCGCGCGGGGAAATCCTACCCGCCGATGCGCGAGCGGATCACCTCCCCGCCGCGCGCAATCGTCAGGTCCCAATAGCGCGCGCGCTGGCCGCTCGCGGCGTCGAGATCGCGGGTGGTCGCGATTTTCGCGCCGTTGACCTCCAGGACCACGTCGCCCTTCTGCACGCCGAAATTGGCGGCCAGCGACCCTTCGGCGACGTCGGCCACGATGACGCCTTCGCTGACGCCCTCGAGCGACAGTTCCTCGGCCACCGCCGGCGAGACGTTCATGACCAGCGCGCCCTGGAACGGCGAGCGGCTCTTGATGCGGATCGCCTCGCGCGGCGGCGTTTCCGGCGCCGCGGCGAGTTTCAGCGGCAGGACGAGGGACTTGCCGCCGCGCTGAACCGTCAGCGCCGCGACGCCCCCCAATGGCTTGACGCCGAGCCGGAAACCGACGCCCTCGGCGTCGTCGACGCCCTGGCCGTCGATCGCGGTGACGACGTCGCCGCGCTTCAAGCCCGCCTCCGCCGCCGGGCCGCCTTCGAAGACATTGACCACCAGCGCGCCGGCGGGCCGCTCCAGGCCGATCGAATCGGCGATGTCCTTGGAGACGTTTTGCAGCCCGGCGCCGAGCCACGGCCGCCTGACCGTGGCGCCGCCGTGCTTGGCCGCGGCGACGACGCTCTTGACCATGTTGACGGGGATGGCGAAGCCGATGCCGATGCTGCCGCCGGTGCGCGAATAGATCGCCGAATTGATGCCGACGAGGCGCCCGTCGAGATCGACCAGCGCGCCGCCGGAATTGCCGGGGTTGATGGCGGCGTCGGTCTGGATGAAGAAGCCGTAGTCGTTGATGCCGATCTGCGTGCGCGCGAGCGCGGAGACGATGCCCTGCGTCACGGTCTGCCCGACGCCGAAGGGATTGCCGATCGCCAGGACGAAGTCGCCGACTTCGATCGCGTCGGAATCGCCGAGTTCGAGCACGGGAAAACGCTCCTCGCTCTGAATTTGCAGCACCGCCAAATCAGTGCGCGGATCGCGCAGCACGATCTTGGCCGCGAATTCGCGACGGTCGGACAACGCGACCTTCACGTCGGTCATGCCCTCGATGACGTGGTGATTGGTGACGACGAGGCCGCTCGGATCGACGATGACGCCGGAGCCCAGCGATTGGGCGACGCGCGACTCCTGGCCTTGCTGGCCGAAGAACTGGCGGAAGATCGGATCGTCGAACAGCGGATTGCGCGCCATCGTCTCGACGCGGGAGGCGTAGACGTTGACCACCGCCGGCCGCACCTTCTTGACCACCGGCGCGAACGACAGATGCAGCTCGGCCGGGCTTTGCGGGACTGTCTTGTCGACGGTCTGCGCCTCAGCCGCGGCGAAGCCGAGGCAAAGGGCGAGGAGAAGGGCGAAACGGAGCAAGGCGGGCTCTCCCAAGGGACGACAGGCACCCTGATATAGTCGCAGCCCAACGCGCCGCAAAGCGAGCGCGGCGCCGGGCGGGGGATGGCGGCGGGCGATATTTGTTCGCGGCGGCCTTGCGCCGGGCGGGCCGCATCCCAATGTCTTGCCGGCCGAGTCCGGCCTCCGGGCGCGGCGCATCATGACGGAGGCTCTCGAGATGAGCACGGCGCAAAGCACGGCGCGCGGGTCGAACGGCGCGCGGGAATTCGGTCCGGGCGAATGGGCGAAGACAACGTGGAGAGGCCATGGCTGCGGCGCGAGCCGCTGGACCGCGTTCGAAGTCGTCGCCATGATCTTAGGATTTATCGTCTTCTGGCCAATCGGCCTGGCGATCCTGGGCTACAAGTTCTGGCAGGGCAGATACGGCGGCGCGGATCTGCAGACCGTCGCGGCGGGCAAGTGGAACGAAGCGCGCAGCGCGATGGCGGGCGCGTCGCGCTCTTATTCGTGCGGGCCGTGGCGCCGTAGCGGCTGGTTCTATTCTTCCTCGACCGGGAATTCCGCGTTCGACGAATGGAAGGCGGCCGAGCTCGATCGCCTGGAGGCGGAGCGCCGCAAACTCGAGGAGGCGCATCGCGAATTCGCCGATTTCGTCGAAAACCTGCGCAAATCGAAGGACCGCGAGGAATTCGAGCGCTTCATGAACGAGCGCGGCCGTCCTGCCTCCGGTGCGCCCGATCATCAGGGTCCGGCGGCGTAACAAGCCCGACCCCGCGAAATCCGATTCGGCCGCTTCCATTTTCCGCGGGAGCGGCCGAATTCGTTTCTTACGGGGCCGCCCTGATCAGCCGCCGAACACCCGCGCGAAAATCGTGTCGACGTGCTTCAGGTGATAGTCGAGGTCGAACAGCGCTTCGAGTTCGGCGGGCGATAGCGCCTTCATCACGTCCTTGTCCGCCTTGAGCAGGCTCAGGAAGTCGCCCTCGCCGCGCCAGACCGGCATGGCGTTGCGTTGCACCAGCCCATAGGCGTCCTCGCGCGACACGCCCTTCTGCGTCAGCGCGAGCAGAACGCGCTGGGAATGGATGAGGCCGCCGAGCCGGTCGAGATTCTTGCGCATGTTTTCGGGATGGACGACGAGCTTGTCGACGACGCCCGTCAGCCGCGCCAGCGCGAAATCGAGCGTGATCGTCGCGTCCGGGCCGATCATCCGCTCGACCGAGGAATGGGAAATGTCGCGCTCGTGCCACAGCGCGACGTCTTCGAGGGCGGGCGTCACCGCCGATCGCACCATGCGCGCGAGGCCGGTCAGGTTTTCGCTGAGCACGGGGTTGCGCTTGTGCGGCATCGCCGAGGAACCCTTTTGCCCCTCGGAGAAATATTCCTCCGCCTCCAGCACTTCGGTGCGCTGGAGATGGCGGATTTCGACAGCGAGGCGCTCGATCGACGAGGCGACGATTCCGAGCGTGGCGAAGAACGCGGCGTGACGGTCACGCGGGATCACCTGGGTCGAAATCGGCTCCGGAATCAGGCCCATCTTCTTCGCCACATGCTTCTCGACGCGGGGATCAATGTTGGCGAAGGTGCCGACGGCGCCCGAAATCGCGCAGGTCGAAATTTCCGCGCGCGCCGCGACCAGCCGCGCGCGAGCGCGCGCGAACTCGGCGTAGGCAAGCGCGAGCTTGAGGCCGAAGGTGGTCGGCTCGGCGTGGATGGCGTGCGAGCGGCCGATGGTCGGGGTCAGCTTGTGCTCGTAGGCGCGGCGCTTCAGCGCCGCGAGCAGCGCGTCGACGTCGGCGATCAGGATGTCGCTGGCGCGCTGCAACTGCACGGCGAGGCAGGTGTCGAGCACGTCCGAACTCGTCATGCCCTGATGCACGAAGCGGGAATCCGGGCCGATGAATTCGGCGAGGTGGGTCAGGAACGCGACGATGTCGTGCTTGGCGACGCGCTCGATCTCGTCGATGCGCGCGACGTCGAAGGTCACGTTCCGCGCCTTCTCCCAGATCGCTTTGGCGCTCTCCTTGGGAATGATTCCGATCTCGGCGAGCGCGTCGCAGGCGTGGGCCTCGATCTCGAACCAGATCTTGAAGCGCGTCTGCGGCGCCCAGATCGCGACCATTTCGGGGCGGGAATAACGCGGGATCATGCAATCGGGTCCGTTGAGGAGAAGGGCAGGAGGGGTCTATAGGAAGCCGGCGCAAAGATCGAGACCCGCGCCCCCCGCGTCTTCGTGGCCCATTGCCGGGGCGGCCTCGCGCCGGGCGCATTGGAGCCTTAAGCCCGCAACAAGGAGAATCGCCGCGTGTCGCCTTCGAAAACCGATGTCATTGTTCTCGGCGCCGGCATCGTCGGCGTCTGCGCGGCGCTGCACCTGCAAGCGCGCGGCCGCGCCGTCACGATCGTCGATCGCCTCGGCGCCGTGGCGGGCGAGACGAGTTCCGGCAACTCCGGCATCGTGCAGAGCGAGGCGGTTTTCCCCTATGTGTTTCCGCGCGCGCCCGGCGAAATCGCCCTCGGCGCGCTCAATCTCGATCCGCGCGTGCAAATTCGCTACAGCTCCCTCCCCGCCATCGCGCCGTGGCTGTGGCGCTATTTTCTCGCCTCCTCGCCAAGATCGCGGATGGCCACGGGGATGGCGATGCGCGGGCTCGTCCTGCGCTGCCTCGCCGAACATCGCGCGATCGCCGAGCCTGCGGGCGCGGGCGCGCTGCTGCGTGAAGGCGGCTGGATCAAGGTTTTCCGCACTTCGCGCGGCGAGGACCTCGCGCTCGCCGACATCGAGGAGACCAGGCCCTATGGCGTCGGCAGCGCCGCGCTGAACCGCGAACAGCTCGTCGCGCTCGAGCCGCACCTGAGCGGCGTCGCCAAGGGCGGCGTGCATTTCACCGAATCCCTGTCGACCTCCGATCCCGAGGCGTTGGCCAAGGCCTACGCCGATCTTCTGCTCGCGCGCGGGGGGAGGCTGTCGAAGGGCGACGCGCGCTCGCTGGAAGCCTCCGGCGCCGGCTGGGCGGTGGCGGCGGAGGACGGCCCGCTGCAAGCCGCCGACGTCGTCGTCGCGCTCGGGGCCTGGGCGTCGGACGTCACGCGGGCGCTGGGCTATCGCCTGCCGCTCGGCGTCAAGCGCGGCTATCACATGCATTACGGCGCCAAGGGCGAGGCAAGGCTCAATCGGCCGGTGCTCGATCTCGAAAAGGGCTACATCATCGCGCCGATGGCGCGCGGCGTCCGACTCACCACCGGCGCGGAATTCGCGCGCCGCGACGATCCGCCCTCCAGCGCCCATCTCGATCGGCTGGAGCCGTCCGGCCGCGAGTTGTTTCCGCTCGCCGAACGGCGCGACGCCCGGCCCTGGCTGGGGCGCCGGCCCTGCCTGCCCGACATGGCGCCGATCATCGGCCCGGCGCCGCGCCACAAGGGCCTATGGTTCGATTTCGGCCATCAGCATCTCGGCCTGACGCTCGGCCCGGTCAGCGGCCTGCTGCTCGCGCAAATAATGGCGGGCGATACGCCGTTCGTCGACCCTAAGCCGTTCCGGGCGGAACGATTCGGCTAACGCGCGCCCCAGCGCTGGCGCCAGCTCGGCCGGGCGCCGGCGAAGGGGAGGGGCGTCGCCTCGTAAACTCCGCGCGCGATCGCCCGCGCGACGCATTCGGCGGCCAAGGTCCCGATCTCGGTCAGATCGCGCAAATCCGGCGCCGGAGCCGCGCGCGCCGTCGAGGCGGCGAAGACGATGTCGCCGTCCATCGGCGCGTTGGCGGGCCGCAGCGCCAGCGCGAAGCCGCTCGAGGCCATGATCGCGACGCGCGTCGTCTGCGCCTTGGTCAGGCGGGCGTCGGTGGCGACGACGGCGAGCGTCGTGGCGCCGGGCGCGTCGCGCTTGAGCGCCAACGTTAGCGCATCGGCGGCGGGCGCGCCGCCGAGGCCGAGCCCGCCGAATTCCGCGCCGCGTTCATAGGGCGCCGCCCAGAAATACGGGGCGCTCCCGCGCGTCGCGCGCCCGACCGCATTGACGGCGACCAGCGCGCCGACGACGAAGCCGCGCGAGGACTTCGCGCTCGCCGAGCCGAGCCCGCCCTTCAGATCGTAGGTCGTGGCCCCGTATCCGGCGCCCGCCGTTCCCAACGCGAAATCCTCGCCGGCGCGCGCCGCCGCCTCAAAGCCGAGGTCGCCGTAGGGCGCTGGGCGGCCCCAGGCCTTGTCGCCGCCGTTGTCGAGATCGAACAGCGCGGCGCCGGGAACGATCGGCACACGCGCCGATCCCACTCTGAAGCCGCGCCCCTGCGCCGCCAGACAGGCCATGACGCCGCCCGCCGCGTCGAGGCCGAAGGCGGAGCCGCCGGAAAGCGCGAAGCCGTCGACCTGCTCGACCGTCATCTCCGGCGCGAGCAGCGCGCCGTCGCGCAGCGCCGGCGCTCCGCCGGAGATCGCCACGCCTCCGGTCGCCGGCTCGTCGAAGACGACCACGCTGACGCCGGACGCCAGCCGCGCGTCCTCAGCGGCGCCGACGCGCACGCCTGGGACGTCCGTGATGAGATTGTTCATGGGCTTCGGGCCTCAAAGAATCCGTGGCGGCGGGCGCGCCCGCTCGCAGTCTCATCGGCGCGCTTTCGTGCGGCTCTGTTAGCACAGAATCGCGTTTCCAGGATTTGGCTGCAGCGAAAACGTCGCACGCGAGCGTCAATGCTCCATCCCGCGCGCGGCGGCCGAATCGCGACGCGGCCGGGCGCCTTCGCCGAGCCTCGGCCGGCCGTTTTCTTTCCCACGGAATTCCTTTATCAAGCGCGCGGCTTCGCGCATCCTCAGGGTCGACGATCATGTATGCTCCGACGCGCCCACTCGACGATATCCGCGCCCTCATCGCCGCGATGCCCGAGCCCGACGCGGCGGCGCTCGCCGCCGTCAAGGCGCGCGAGGCGCAGCTGACCAAGCCGGCGGGCTCGCTGGGGCGGCTCGAAGAGATCGTGGAATGGCTCGCGGCCTGGCAGGGCGCGGCGCGCCCGCATGTCGAGGCGCCGCTGGTCGCGGTTTTCGCCGGCAACCACGGCGTCGTCGCCCACGGCGTTTCGCCGTTCCCGCAGTCCGTGACGCAGGCGATGGTCGCCAATTTCTCCTGCGGCGGCGCGGCGATCAATCAGATCTGCAAAACCCTCGACATTTCGCTGAAAGTGTTCGAACTGGCGCTCGATCAGCCGACCGGCGACATCACGCGAGAGCCGGCGCTCGATGAAAAGGCCTGCGCGGCGACGATGGCCTTCGGCATGGAGGCGCTCGCCTCGCAACCCGATCTGTTGTGCCTGGGCGAAATGGGCATCGGCGGCACCACGGTCGCCGCCGCGATCTATCACGCGCTCTACGGCGGCAAGGCGGAGGATTGGGTCGGCCGCGGCACGGGCGTCGACGACGCGGGGCTCAAGCGCAAGGCCGAGGCCGTGCGCGCGGCGGTCGCGCTGCACGGCGATTATTTGAGCGATCCGCTCGAAGTCCTGCGACGTCTGGGCGGGCGCGAAATCGCCGCGATGGCGGGCGCGATCCTGGCCGCGCGCATCCGGCGCGTGCCGGTGCTGCTCGACGGCTTCGTCGTCTGCTCCGCGGCGGCGGCGCTGCACGCGCTCGACGCAAGCGCGCTCGACCACTGCCTGGCCGGCCACGTCTCGGCCGAGAGCGCCCACGCCGAGGTTCTCAGGCGCCTCGGCAAGACGCCGCTGCTCAATCTCGGCATGCGCCTGGGCGAAGGCTCGGGCGCGGCGCTCGCGGTCGGGATCGTCCGCTGCGCCGTCGCCTGCCACAACGGCATGGCGACTTTCGCCGAGGCGGGCGTGGCGGGGAAGGAATAACAAGCCGAGGCGACCCGTTTGACGTTTGGGCCATGATCGGCGCCGGCCCGCGCTCGCCTCCCCGGCTAGGTCCCTCACATCCCGCCCAGGTAGTCCGCAACGGCGAATATGTCCTTGTCGCCGCGGCCGCACAGGTTCATCACCATCAGATGGTCGCGTGGGCGCTTGGGCGCGAGCTCGATCACCTTGGCGAGCGCGTGCGCGGGCTCCAGGGCGGGGATGATGCCCTCCAAGAGCGAGCACAGCTGGAACGCGGCGAGCGCTTCCTCGTCGGTGGCCGAGAGATAGGTCACGCGGCCGGATTCCTTGAGCCAGGCGTGTTCGGGGCCGACGCCGGGATAATCGAGGCCGGCGGAAATCGAATGGCCTTCGTTGATCTGGCCGTCCTCGTTCATCAGCAGATAAGTGCGGTTGCCGTGCAGCACGCCGGGGCGTCCGCCCGACAGCGAGGCGGCGTGGCCGTCGGGGACGTCGAGGCCGAGCCCCGCCGCCTCGACGCCGTAGATCTCGACGCTCGGCTCGTCGAGGAAGGGATGGAACAGCCCGATCGCGTTGGAGCCGCCGCCGATGCAGGCGACCAGAGAATCCGGCAGGCGCCCCTCCGCCTCCTGCATCTGGACGCGCGTCTCGTTTCCGATCACGCATTGGAAGTCGCGCACCATCGCGGGGTAGGGATGCGGCCCGGCCGCCGTGCCGATGCAATAGAACGTGTCGGCGACGTTGGTCACCCAGTCGCGCAAGGCTTCGTTCATCGCGTCCTTGAGGGTGCGCGCGCCGGACTGCACCGGGCGCACTTCGGCGCCGAGCGTCTTCATGCGGAAGACGTTCGGCTTCTGCCGCTCGACGTCGACCGCGCCCATGTAGACGACGCATTGGAGGCCGAAGCGCGCGCAGGCGGTCGCGGCGGCGACGCCGTGTTGGCCGGCGCCCGTCTCGGCGATGATGCGCTTCTTGCCCATGCGCCGCGCCAGCAGGATCTGGCCGAGCACGTTGTTGATCTTGTGGGCGCCGGTGTGGTTGAGCTCGTCGCGCTTGAAATAGACCTTGGCGCCGCCGAGCTTTTCGGTCAGCCGCTCGGCGAAATAGAGCGGGCTCGGGCGGCCGACGTAGTGCTTGAGGAAATAGTCGAGCTCGCTCTGAAAGCTCGGATCGGCCTTGGCGGCCTTGTAGGCTTGCTCCAGCGACAGCACCAGCGGCATCAGCGTTTCCGCGACGAAGCGGCCGCCGAAAATGCCGAAATGGCCGCGCTCGTCGGGGCCGTTGCGGAAGGAATTGGGCTTGTCGATCTTGGTCACGCGATGCTCCTTGCCTCATGCGAGCGCGCGAACGCAGCGCGTGCGGCGGCGACGAACGCCTTGATTTTTTCGCTGTCCTTGATCCCGGGCGCGCGCTCGACCCCCGAAGAGACGTCGACGCCGCGCGCTTGGCTGAGCGCGATCGCCTCGCCGACGTTGACGGGATCGAGCCCGCCCGAAAGCAGCCAGGGTTTCTGCGGAACGAAGCTCCGCGCGAGGCGCCAGTCGAAGGGAGCGCCGTTGCCGCCCGGACGCGTCGCGCCCTCGGGCGGCTTGGCGTCGATCAGCAGCCAGTCGGCCGCTTCTTCGTATTCGCGCGCCTTGTCGAAGCCCCCCGCGTCGGCGACGCCGAGCGCCTTGATGACGGGAAGAGCGAATTCGCGGCTGATCTCGACGACGCGCTCGGGGCTTTCGGCGCCGTGCAATTGCAAGAAGTCGGGGCCGATCGCGCTGACGATCGCCGCCAACGTCTCGTCGGAAGCGTCGACGCTGAGCGCGACGATTTTTGCCCGCCCGCGCGCTCGCGTCGCAAGCTCGCGGGCGCGATCGAAGCCGACGAAGCGCGGGCTCCGCTCGAAAAGCACCAAGCCGACCATGTCGGCGCCGGCCTCGAGCGCCGCGCCAAGCGTCGTCGCCGTCGACAGGCCGCAAATCTTGATCGAACAAGCCATGCGCCTCTTTCGGGCAAGACGGGCGCGAAGTCAAAGGGCGTTGGCGCTGGATGAGGGCCGGTTGCAATGCGGCGTTGCGCAATAGGTTGAAGTTCGGCTTCGCTCAGGTCGAATGTCCCGGTCTAGCCATGCGCGATCGCAGCGTGCGGGAGGCGCTAGCCATCTCTGCGCGCGGCGACGGCGCTCGCGGCCGGCCGGGGTCTGTCGCGAAGCATCGGGATGTCTTGCGGCGCGCCAATGAACGCCGTCGAGGACTCTGCCGAGCTGTTTGCAGGCGACGTCTTCCACAACTGCGCCTATGCTCGCGGCTTCATGCCTCCGACGGCGCGCAGTCGATCTCGATCGTCGCTTTCGTTTTCGAGCTCTGACTTCAAACGGCTTTCGGGCGAATGCAGGCGTCGAGGAACCGGGTCGAGATCGCTTGAGGCGGCACCGACCCCGTCTTGGCATCCCGGCGCGATCCGGCCGCTTTCGACGCCGCGGAGGTTTTGAAGCGAGGGGCCGGCCAATCCAACCGAGGGGATAGGTCTTGCCGTCCGATCAGACCTTCTTCGTCAGCGGCGTTATCGCTTGGCCGACCTTGCTCTGCGACGCCTTGTAAGCGGAGATTTTCGTCTTTGATTGATTCTTGTCGGCTTTCGGCTTTTTCGCCTCTTTGCTCCGCCTTAATTGCCCTTTCGCCATAGTCCTCTCTCCTTCTCGAGCCGCCGAGTGTGACGGCTCAATGACACGTATAGCAGGTTCCGAATCGACTGGTGAATGATCTCGGACGAGAACCGGCGGCCAGCGTCGCGGATTTTCTGCGTCCCCATGGCTACCGGGCCGCGGCGGCGACCGCAAGCCCGAAACCGTGCAGCCATGTCCGCCTCGCCGCCGCCCGCGCTCGGCCGAAATCGCCTAGAGCGCGAGGCGCCCGCCGACCAGCGCCAGCGTGCCGGCGAGCACCGGGCGCAGCACGGAATCGGGAACGCGCGAAGCGAGCGAACTGCCGATGGCGATGCCGGGGATGGAGCCGATCAGCAGGGAGGCGAGCAGCGTCCAGTCCACCGAACCGATCCACCAATGGCCGGCGCCGGCGATCAAGGTCAAAGGCACGGCGTGGGCGATGTCGGAGCCGACGATGCGGACGGTCGGGAGTTTGGGATAGAGCATCAGCAGCACGGTGACGCCGATGGCGCCGGCGCCGACCGAAGAGATCGACACCAGCACGCCGAGCACGGCGCCGAGCAGAACGGTCAGCGCGGCGATTTGTCGGTCGCCGAGGCGATCGAGCGTTTCGGCGACCTTGCGCAGCAGCCAAGCGCGAAAGACCAGCGTGACCGCGGTCAGGATCAGCGCGAAGCCGAGGACGGACGTGATCACTTCGCTCACCGATTTCGTGTCCTTGCCGAAATGTCCGAGCAGGACAAGCGTCAGCGCCGCCGCCGGCACGCTGCCCGAGGCGAGCCGGCGGGTGATCCGCCAATCGATCGCGCCGTTCAGACCGTGAACCACCGACCCGCTGATCTTGGTGAGCCCGGCGTAGAGCAGGTCCGTGCCGACGGCGGTCGCGGGATGGATGCCGAACAACAGCACCAGCAACGGCGTCATCAGCGCCCCGCCGCCGACGCCGGTGAATCCCACCAGGGCGCCGACGACGAGGCCGGACAGCGAGTAGAGAGGGTTCAGCGAATGAACGAATGCGAGCATGAAGACGCGTTCCGATGGTGATCCGGCTAAATCGACGACGGTTGTGCGCGGCTAAGGCGCGTATTTCTTGAATTCGATGGCCTCCGCCCGCGGCAGGGCATCGGCGGCGAGGCCGGATTCGTCGACGTGCGAGAGCGATTGCAGCCACGAGACGAGCGCTCTCGCCCAGGCGGCGACGCGCGGAAAAAGCAGGGCGAAACGGGTTGGTCGCACATGGGCGATTCTCGATAGCGAACCCCGCAGGCTCGATTTGATAACTATACAAAAATACTAGACTGCGTCAACTCAATTGCTAGTCGAATACGTGAAGGCCGGGCGTTCGCCACGCGCGAGCAGCTCTTGGCGAACGCCCGATTGCGCCGGCGGGCCGCATGAGCAAAGCTTGCGCGCGAGAGGCGCCAAGGCGAGGAAGCAGGGCGGCGCCGTCGGGACGCGAAGCGCGCGGCGATCCGCGCCGCCGTCATCGGCCAATTGATCTGCGATCCTCGTGATTGCTCACGTTGCGGTGGAGCGCCAGCCGCCGCGCGGAGACCGGCTCGCCGATCCCGTCAAGTCGACAGAACCTGCGCATTTTTGATTTGCCGCAACGACGATTCCGGATCAATATGCCGCGCTTTCATCGCGGATATTCGCCCGCACCGAAGGCGATGCGCATACGTGAGCGCTGCCGCCCATTTGGAGGAAACACGCATGACGACTCTTGTTAGGAGTCTGCTCGGGGCTTGCGCCCTGACCACGCTCTCCCTCTCCGCCTACGCCGATACGACCCTGACGATCGCCACCGTCAACAACGGCGACATGATCCGAATGCAGAAGCTGACGGACGATTTCACCAAGGCCAATCCCGACATCAAACTCAACTGGGTCACGCTCGAAGAGAACGTCCTGCGTCAGAAGGTGACGACGGACATCGCCACCAAGGGCGGCCAGTTCGACGTGCTGACCATCGGCACCTACGAGACGCCGATCTGGGCGAA
>JBEKAL010000058.1:0-16244 GCA_050015935.1 Roseiarcus sp. | reverse complement strand
GCCGCCTCGCCAAGGACTGGGAAAACCGCAACCACAACGCCCTCGCCTTCCTCCGCCTTGCCTCCATCCGCCTCATGCTCAGAAAACTCTGTAATCCCTCATGAAGTCTCCGGACGGACTCTCAGACGAGCAGTTTATTAATGCGGGAATATTGAACGACTATGTTTCACCTGCCACATGCGATAACTCCCCTCGCCGCGCACTCCTCGGGCGATGAGATCTACAATCTTTTCCTGATAAATATCATGAGGGTTGAGCGCAAGGAAGGAGGTGTAATGTAATGCACAATCTTCATTGAGCGGAATAATATCTTATTGTTGGCGTGATACCCGGGCTCCGCGTCCCAACTATAGGAAAAATGCTCAAAGCGAGCTGAAGGAAACCACTTCAAAAGTGCGCGAAAGCTGTTCATAAAATATACGGCCGGGAAGACATCTTCTTCTTTCCGCGAGGGCTGTGCGATGTTGAGCACTCGCTTTCTGATTGCTTCAGGCGCGAGAAGGTTCGAAAGCGCGATATACCCATAGCGGTTGGGCGTTCTGGCGCAAAGCCAGCCACCAGGCTTCAAGACCCGATCAAGTTCGCTCGCGGTCTGGGCGGGATCGGAGATATGCTCAAAGACAAAGTCGGACACGATGATATCGATTGACGCGTCGCTCAACGGCAGCCGATCGTTCGGATTGAATACATGAGCTTCATCGAGAGTCGGGTTTTGCATTACGGCCTCATCGACGTCGACTCCGATGACACAGGCGGTTCTCGATCGAAAATTGCGCAGGGAACGTCGATATTCGCAAGAGTCTTCCATGTGCCAGGCGCCACGTCCGGCACCGTAGTCAAGCAAAACCGCCTCTTTTTTTAACAAGGAGTTAACCCGTTGATAGAACGCGACTGTGCCATCAATTCTGGTAAAGCCGCCCGCGCCGATTTCGGTATAAAATTGCTGCTGGAACGACGCCGCCATGCTACTCTCGCTCTGCTGTGATATAAATGTAATTAACGCTCGATAACGCCCCTCATCGCGCATCCCTCGGGCGAGTTCCAGCTCCGCGGACATCGAGAAATGTCCTTGCCGCGACCAACACCGGCGCCCCCGCACGGAACGCCGGCTACCCCACGGCCTCGCTAGGCTGCTCGACGACTTCAGGCGCCCCAGGCGCCTCGTCTTGCCCTTGCGAGATCGGCTTCCAACGAATGGCGAAAGCTTCGAAATTCCTCAGGCCGTCGGGCTTGGACAATGGCTCGGCGAGGCACCGGCGGCGGCGAGCGGCGCCGGCGTCTTCGGATCCGGCGTCTGCGGCTTGCTCGATCGCCTCGGCCAGCGCCGCTGCGTTCCCAGGCGGAACGACGATCGCGGCGCCCTCGACGAAGGTCGCGAGTTCCGTCCCCGGCGCGGCGGTGACGATGATACGACGCCCGCTGGCGAGCATGCCGCCGAGCTTGGAGGGAAGCACGAGATCGGCGGCCTCGGCCGCTTGCGCCAGGACATGGATGTCGGCGAGCCCCAGGAATTCGGAAAGGCGCGCATAAGGCTGAAAGGGGAGAAACCGGACGTTGGGCAGGCGCGCGGCGCGCGCGGCGAGCTCCTTCTTGGCGGGCCCCTCTCCGGCGATCACGAACTTGATGTCGGCGCGCCCCGACAGGCGCTCCGCCGCGGCGATCAGATCGTCGAGGCCCTGCTTGGCGCCGATGTTCCCGGAATAGAGGACCACGCAATCGGTCTCGACGATCCCGAGTTCTTGTCGATACGGGCTGACCCCATCGAGCGGCTTGAGGCGATCGAGATCGACCCAGTTGCGCACGATCGCGATGCGGTTCGACGGGACGCCTTTCTCAGCAAGACGCTCCGCCATGCGTGCGGAAATGGTTATCACTCTGTCGAAGCCGCGCAGCGCTCGCCTTTCGAAGCCATACGCGAGCCTCTTGAGCCAGGGGCTCTCAGCGAGGTGGCCGACGGCGAAGGAGGCGTCGACCTCGAGATCCTGGACATGCAGCACCGTTTTGGCGCCGACGAGCCGCGCCGCGATGATCGCCACAGGCGCGCCCATCAACGTCGGCTCGATGCACAGCACCGTTTGGGGCCGATGGCGAAGAACACGCCAGAGCGCGAGCGGCGCGGACGTCAGGGCGAAAGACAGGGGCGCGATAAGGCGCCAAATCCCGCCCATGCGCTCGCGCAGGATGAGCGGGCAGCGGACGATTGTTGCGCCGCCCTGAGTTTCCCGGACGTAACGGCCGTTGCGGTAAGGCGGCAAGACCTTCCAGCCGGGATAATGGGGCACCGTCGTCAGGACGGCGACTTCGTGCCCCGTCGCGACAAAATAGTCGCCGATTTCGCCGGTGTAGCGACCGACGCCGGCCACTTCCGGCGAATAGTTCATCGCATAAATGAAGATTCTCGCCATCGCGGCCCCTGACCCCTTGGGACGGCATCTGCGAATTCGAGGCGCGACTCCCGGCGCCCTGCGGCATTTCCCACGAATTCAACGCTTTCAGCGTCGAGAATTGGACAATTGAGTCAAATACCATTTGTAGGTTTCGCGGATGCCGTCTTCCAACTCGATTCTCGGCCGCCACCCGAGCGCCGCAAGGCGCGCGCCGCTCATCAGCTTTCGCGGCGTCCCGTCGGGCTTGGTCGGGTCCATCGCCACGTGCCCGGCAAAGCCGACCACGCGCGCGACAATTTCCGCGAGTTCGCGGATGGTGAGGTCCTCGCCGGAGCCGACGTTGACGTGCTCAACCCCCGAATAGACTTTCAGGAGATGGACGAGGGCGTCGGCGCAATCGTCGACATGAAGGAATTCGCGGCGCGGCGATCCGCTCCCCCAGATCACCAGTTCGGCAAGCCCCTTTTCCCGCGCCTCATGGGCTTTCCTGATCAGGGCGGGGAGCACATGGCTGGTCTGAGGATCGAAGTTGTCGCCCGGACCGTAGAGATTGGTCGGCATCGCCGATATGTAATCGCGCCCGTATTGCTTGCGATAGGCTTGGCAGAGCTTGATTCCCGCGATCTTGGCGACGGCGTACCATTGGTTGGTCGGCTCAAGCGGGCCGGTGAGCAACGCGTCCTCCGTGATCGGCTGGGCCGCGAACTTGGGATAGATGCAGGACGAGCCGAGGAAAAGCAGGCGGTTCACGTCGGCGCGATGGGCCGCCTCGATCACGTTCGCTTCGATCATCATGTTCTGATAGAGGAATTCCGCAGGGCGCGTGTCGTTGGCGAGAATGCCGCCGACTTTGGCCGCGGCCATGACGATCGCGTCCGGCCGGACCTTCGCGAGCCATGCCTCGACGTCGGCCTGACGGATCAAATCGACTTCCCTGCGATCGACGGCAATCACGTTGCAATTCTCGCACGCCAGTCGGCGCACGATAGCCGAGCCGACCATGCCTTTGTGCCCAGCCACCCAGATCCGCTTGTCCCCCAAGGGATAGACGGCCTCAGACATGGAGGAAGCCTTTGCTGACGGACGCCTGCGGCACGGCCCTCGCCATGATCTTGAGATCCTCGCGGATCATTTCGGCGATGAGATCATCGAGCTTCGTCTCGTGCCGCCAACCGAGCTTCTCCCACGCCTTGGTCGGATCGCCGATCAAGGAATCGACCTCGGTGGGGCGAAAATAGCGGGGATCGACCTCCACCAGCACGCGCCCGTCGGAGACGTCGATCCCCCGTTCGTCGACGCCCTCGCCCTTCCATTCGAGATCGACGCCGATCCTGTGAAAGGCCTTCTCGACGAAATTGCGCACGCTATGCGCCTCGCCGGTCGCCAACACGTAATCGTCGGGTTTGGGCTGCTGCATCATCATCCACATGCCCCGAACATATTCGCGCGCATGACCCCAGTCGCGCTTGGCGTCCAGGTTGCCGAGATAGAGCCTGTCCTGGATGCCGAGGTGGATCGCCGCGACGGCGCGAGTGATCTTGCGGGTCACGAAGGTCTCGCCGCGAATGGGGCTCTCGTGGTTGAAGAGAATGCCGTTCGAAGCATGGATGGCGTAGGCTTCCCGATAGTTGACCGTGATCCAATAGGCATAGAGCTTGGCCGCCGCATAGGGAGAGCGCGGATAGAAGGGCGTGGTCTCGTTTTGCGGAACGGCTTGAACCTTGCCATAAAGCTCCGACGTCGACGCTTGATAAAAGCGGGTTTTTTCGACCAGCTTCAGCAGCCGTATCGCCTCAAGGAGGCGAAGCGTTCCCAATGCGTCGGCGTTCGCGGTGTACTCGGCGGTCTCGAAGGAAACCTGCACGTGGGACTGAGCCGCGAGATTGTAGATCTCGTCGGGCTGCGTCTCCTGGATAATTCGAATGAGATTGGTGGCGTCGGTCAGGTCGCCGTAGTGGAGGACGAATCGCGGCTCGGGGATGTGCGGGTCTTCGTAGAGATGCTCGACCCGCCCCGTGTTGAAACTCGACGATCGGCGCTTGATCCCGTGAACGGCGTAGCCCTTCTCGAGCAGAAGCTCGGCGAGATAAGCTCCGTCCTGGCCGGTCACGCCGGTGATCAGGGCAACTTTTTGCTCGCTCACTTAAATCCTCGTCGGGAGTTGAATGAGATGCACGATCACGCCCCTTACGCACTTCCGCGGCGAGGGCCTTTGGTTATGCCAGTCACCTTGTCGTCACGCCGATGGACGCGGCATCTAAGCACGCTACCGCCATTGCGGTGAATCAGTCCAAGTGGACCGTCCCGAACAGAGAAATCTGGCCCCGTAGCGGCCAGAGCAACTAACGTGCCGCAGCCACCGTGTCCCGCGCAGTCGTCACCTTGACCGGACCACCGAGCAATGCAAGCAGAACCTGAACTCGACCAGCGCCGTCCAAACGCTGCAATATGCCCAGAGAACCCGCGAATGGACCCGCTACAAGCTGGATCGGATCTCCAACTGCTAAATTGTCGGTCTTATAGATCAGAGCGCCGCGCTGGTCGCTCGATTGAATCAAGGTCTCGACGACTCCGGGAGCGACGGCCAACGGGCGTTCACCGTCCGTGATCAGGCGTTGGACGCCGAGCGTGCCGTTGACGCTTCGCCAGCGCTGCTCACCGACATCGAGGATAACGAAGATATAGCGTGGGAATACCGGCGTCAGCACGGTCCTGAATTTACGGGCGTGGCGTCGCGTCTCCAGTTGAATCGGCAGGAAACTGCGGTAGTTCTGGTTCGCGAGATTCGCCGCAGCCAGGCGCTCCTTGCGCGGCAAAGTCATCGCGACATACCATCGTTCGCCGGAACCGAGTTGCAAACGCGGCGCATCGCCCGCTCTCTCTCCCGGCGTCGCATCACCTTGATCGGCTATGGACCAATCAATGATCATTGCGCTTCCTGCCGCGTGTAGTCGACGCCGAGACGGTCGATCTCCGCGACGATCGCCTTTTTCCGCGCCTGCGGCTGCGCATCGATTAACGGGCGCATCTGCGTGCGCAACTTTGACGCCACCGCGACAAAGGCGGCGGCGACCCGGCTCGTCGACTCGAACGACGCGAAGCGTCTGAGGTCATCCAGGTATTCGGTTTCGAAGCCGGTCACGCCGGCGAGCGTAAGGTTCGTCGCAAAGGCCAAACGGGGCTCAATGATCCAGCCCTCGCTCGGCGCCGTCCAGTAGGACACGCGCAGCGCGTCGATAATGGACGCCACCGGTCCCTTGCCTCTGGCCTCGAGCCTTGCGTAATGGAGCCACGCATTGCCATCGAGAGGATTGCATTCGAGCCGATGCTCGGCGGCGCGGATGGCGTTCGCTTCGGCGGCGTCGGCAAGCGGCACGTCAATCGTCTTAGTCGCGGCGTCGAGCGCCGCCAGATTCACCGTGAGGGTCGCTCGCGTGAAGGGATCGCCGCAATCGAGCGAGGCGCGATCGAGGCCATTGCTTCCCACGAAGCGCGCGAGATAGTCGGCGTCCGGCAGCGCCCCCTTCTCGATCGAGGCGGCCAGATCGAAAACGTCGGCGTTCGAGGCGAACAGAACCAACGTGCGAACCGACAGGCTCACCACCGCAACGCCGATCACAAATAGGATCGGGGACGTGATAAGCGAAGCCGCCGTTACAATCCGCCGAGGGTCCGCCAATGCCCGCTCTCCTAAACTGTGTCTTTATGATAATACTTACTATACCGACTGTAGTAATAATCCTTCGATCCATAACTTTCGTAGAGATTCACTTTTTGCATATTGACCTTGTTGAAGAGGACGCCAACAGATTTCTCGAACAACGTATTGTCCGAAGCCAGTATGTTTTGCACCATAATGCGCGGAGTGCGCCCCCATTCGACCACGAGCAGAAAGGCGTCGAACATCGAGCCGGCGGCGCGGACATCGACCACGGGCCCCAGCGGCGGCACGTCGACGATGATGTAATCAAACGCTTTGCCGGCCTCCGCAAGAACGTTGCGCATGCCTGGCGAAGAAAGGATTTCGCTCGAGTGCTGCACCCGCTTCTTGATCACCGCGGGAAGAAAAAAGAGGCCGGAGTCAGGTTCCGAAAGCAAGAGGTCATGGACGGGACGTTCGCCCCGGATCGCCTCGAGAATCCCCGCATCGGCCTGTCGCGCGATGCCCGTGGTCAAGCCAGGATTTCGCAAGTCCCCGTCGATCAGCAAGGTCCGCGCGCCGAGATGCGCCAGGAGCGAGGCGAAATTCTTGGCGACCGTCGACTTGCCCTCGTTCGGCAACACGGAAATGACGCCGACGACCTTCGACTTGCGTTCGCCAAGCGACAAATCCACCGCGACCTTGGCCGAGCGCAAGGTCTCGGAAAAGCTGGAGAGAGGATGATCGATCGAATAACGCAGCAGGGAATTCGTCACGTGGATCTGCCTCGGATTCTGATCCTCTCCCTTTTCGCTCTTGGCGGTCACCGGCGTATCGACGACCTGCAGCATGCCTAAGAATTCGAGACCCAGCTCGTCGCGAACATGGGACGCGACGCGGAACACGCGGTCGCGATATTCCCTGAGCGCGCCGAGACCCGAACCGACCATGGCGCCGAAGACCAGCGACAGCGCTAGGATCAGCCCGCGCTTCGGATAACTCGGGTATTGAGGCGGCGTCGCCACCGTGATGACCCGCGCCTCGCTCACCGGAAAAGACTGTTGTTGAATCGCTTCCTGATAACGCTGCATGAAGGTCTGATAGAGAGCGCGATAGGTTTCGGCTTCGCGTTCCAACTCGCGCAATTGCACGAGGGTCTGGTTCGTTCCGGCGCTCGCGCCCACCAGGCCCGACATCGACAGACTCAGCGATTGCTCCTTCGCCCGCGCGACTTCCGCGTCGCTGCGATAACTCTCCGCGATCCGCTGCAGCTCCTCATAAATCAGGCGCTCGAATTCCTGCATTTCCCTTCGCAGGTTGATGACTTGGAGATGTCCGCTGCCGAGCTTGCTTTCAAGCTGCGCCTCCGTCTTTGAAGCGGTCAGGTATTTTTCTCTGAGATCGGTGATGACCGGATTGGCGAGAGAATCGGGGACTGCCGCGCCGGCTCGACCCGATTTCAACAAGTCCTGAATTTGGTCATAACGCGCTTCGGCCTTCGCCGTGTCGGCGCGCGCAGCCACGAGCTGCGCGTTGAGTTCGGTCAGTTGCTGATCGGACATCAGTCCGGGCCTGTCGCCGCCTGTGACGACAATGCCCTTGTCGGCTTTGAATTTCTGGATGGCGGAATCGGAATCCAGCGACTGTTGTTTCAGCTCCGCGATCCGGGTCTGCAGCCAGCCTGCGGCGCGCCGCGTCGCGTCAAATTTGGCGTCGAATTGGTCGGTGAGATAGGCGTCCGCAAAAGCGTTTGCGATCGCCGCCGCCTTGCCCCGATCAGGAGAAGTGTAAGCAACAGCCAGCACATAGGTGCGAGCGACGCGACGCACGTCGAGATTGTGCTTGAGTTGGCCGATCGCCGAACGCTTTAAATCGGCATCCTCCTCCGCATCGGATTTTTCTCTGGTCGTGAACCAACCGCTGAAATCGAACGCCGATCGCAGCAAGGCGAACGCCTGTCCGATCAGGGTCCCCCGCGCGCCCATGAATTCGGGATCGCGCGTGAGATTCATCGCCGAAATCACCGAGAGGGCGATCTTCTCCGACTTCATGACCTCAACTTGACTGTCGATGGCGCCGGTGTCGAACGTCAGCTCGGCGATCGACGCCGACAAGGCGTTCTGGTCCTTTTGGGCGTCGATCAAGATGTCGGTGGTCGCCGTATATTGTGGAACGGCAGTGACGGTATAGGCGAGCCCTAGCAGCAGCGCCGCGGCGGCTGCGGCCGCGACAACGCGCGCCTGACGCCGCGCCGCCGCCAACAGCTGATCGAAATCGATCGGCCCGGGAGATCCCGCAACCTCGACGTCGACATCAGGTCCTGGACCTTGGGGCTGCTCGATGCGCTTCAGCATTTCTAAGTTCCCGAGTCGCGTAAATTGACTGGGATCGGAAGTGTCCAGCGCCCCCCTATATCCAAGAATGGCCGCATGAACCGGCGGACTCTATATCGACGACCTCGACGGGCTCGTCGGTTGGCCCGTCAAACCGCCGCCGGGTGCCCCGCTGATCGTCCCGAACGCGGAAGCTCCATTAGTAGCGCCAAACGAAACGCCTCCGGGATTGGAGCCAGTGTTCGATCCACCGGAATTGCCGACGCCGCTCGTGGGACCACCGGTGCCTGCACCGCCTCCTTCGCCGCCACCTACCGCAGCGGTCTCAGTCGCGTTTGATCCGGCAATGAACGCGGTGATCAGGGGCCCCAAACCGGACTGCGCGACAGCCAACTGTATCTGCGCCGCGAGCTGCGGATTGGTGGCGGCCAAAATGCGCGCCGCTTCAGCCAATCCAGCGCCTATGGCCGCCTTCTGCGCATCGTTGGCGCTCTTTGCCACATTGATGAGAGTGTCGACCAGGCTGGGGTCGGTCAAGACAAGGTTGCGAACCTGCGTCGACAACGGAAGTCCCGCAGAAGCGTACGTCGTCAACAAACCTTGCGGATTGGCCTTGAACTGCGCAATCGTCGAATCCGGCAATTTCGTGAACGAGGGAACGTGGGCGCCTCCTCCCGCCGTCTGAGCGCTGACATTTATCGGGCTCGTCAATATCAAGGCGAGCGCGGATATCGCCGCCATTACAGGGCGTTTCATCGAACCATTCAGGGCCATGACCGCCTCCCTATTACGAAACGCATTTTCACTCTACTTTAACGAACGCGCCGGCGCAACGCTTTTACGAAAATAGCGCCGTGACGGTAAACTTTGGAACCAATCTAACTCGAGCCAACGCTCATCCCAGACAAAACCCCTCAAAACTCACCTCTCCCGTCCAGCCTCGGCGCACCTTATCACGACCATTCCTGTGCACGCGCTTGCCTCGCGCGATCGACGGAAACTATTCATCCCAGGGCCAAATTCCTCGCTCCCTTCATCGCGTCGGGCAATTTAGGACTCCGCTCATCGTCGCACACCGATTCTCCAGATAAAGGACCGAGCCCTTCGTGCTCGCGGCATCGCCGGCGACGGTCGATGTCGCCCCGGTGACCGTCGTGATCATATTGAGGAACTTCGTGATCTCGACCTGGTCGGCGTTATCGACATAGATGATGTCGTTGTCCCGCATCGGGAAGCGGCGCGCCGCGAAGAAGCCCGACGGATCGCGGAAATTGACGCGGAAGATCGTCGGGATGTCCTGGCGATCCCCGGGGAATTTCGAGACGTCGGCGCCCATCTTTTCCAGCGTCGACCGCTGCTCGATCCGGTAGACGAAAACCTGGCCCGGTTCCGCGCGACTGTCGAGCAGGCCGCCCGCTTTGCCCACGGCGTCGCTGAGCGTCACGTTCTCTTGCAGGAATTTGAACTGGCCGCTGTTGCCGGTTGCGCCGAAGGCCATGAACGCGCGCTGATATTGGTAGACGTACAAGGTGTCGTCTGGCTCGACGTACACGTTCTCATGCGGGTCCTTCACCAGATTGATGAAATAGACGGTCCCCTTCAAGCCGTGGCGCTGCAAGGTGACGAACTCCTCGTAGCCGGGATTGCGTATGCCCCCGGCGCGAGAAATCGCGTCGAGCACGCGATCGCCCGCCGGATTGATCGCGATCTTGCCGGGATTGTTGACGTCGCCGACCACCGTGACCTCCGTCGATGTCTGGGTGACGATGGCGACGACCGCCTGCGGTTCGATCGCGCGATCCTTCAATTTGTCGACGATGTCCTGCTGAATGGCCGGGGTTCCGCGATTCAACGCGCGTATCTGCCCGGCATAGGGAACTGTTATGTAGCCCTTCGAGTCGACAGTCTGATTGGGCAGCGAAACAAAGTTGCCGGGCCGGCTGCCCGCGTCGACGGGAATGAACAGACCGCCCGATTGCGCCTCGAACAAGGTGACCTGAATCGTGTCGCCGACGCCGACCTTGATCTCCGGCACCGGACCGTGCCCGGCGCCGAACGTGCGCAGCAGCGAACCCGGACCCGGATCGTTGATCAACGGCAAGACAACGCGATTCAAATCGACGAGCACGTAGTCGAGAATCGAGCCCCCCGTCGACGCGTTCAACGTCACGGCGGCTTCCGATTCGACGGTGCGCCTCGACGGCCCGCTATCGGGAATCATCGAGCACCCGGCCAAGGACAATAACGCGACACTCAACGCCATGAGGCGCCTCAGATCGTGTCTCATCAACTCCCCCCCGGAGCCGATTACGGCATACACTAACAGATTGTTAACCCTCTCCGCCACAATATGGAAGTCCCCAACTGCGCGAATTTTCGGCGCGTTGGTTAATTTGTTCGCCTTTGCACGATTCAGCTCAGCCCAACCAGAAGACAACGGAAATATTGTTCGTATATTCAATGACTTGCAGCGCCGTTGCGGCCGCGCAACACTGGGGCACAAAACGCTCTGAGGCCAAGCCTTGCCCACAGCAAACCTTTCTTGCGAACGTTTCACTTGTCGATTTCCGCGCAAACTCTGCGGCCTTAACGCATCGTTAACCTTTCGTTGATAATCGTTAACACTACGGCGCCGCGGCCGGGCAGGTAGTTTGTTTGGGGCGCTCCAATGACGCTCGTCGCTCTGTTGTCAGCGGGGTTTATCCTAGGACTGGTTTTCAACATTTGGGGCTTGCTTGGGCTGTCACTTTTGATCATTCCTACCTATTTCATCGGATCGCTGCACCTTGGTCTCCTGCAAGCCGCGGCCTCGGCGCTGCTGTCCGTAACAATATTCGAGCTGGGCTATTTCTGCGGCTTAATGTCGCAGGGCCGACCACTTCGAGGCTTCGCGTCGGGTCCGAATTGGGTCTCAAGGCGCAGGCGCAGCTCGACGATTGGCGGCTTGAACGGATTTCCCAAGCGCCAAACACCTGTAGCAAGACCGCCGTCGTTCTCCGGCCTGCTATCGCAATTCCACGCGAGGGCGACACGCCTCCTTGTCAACGCTAGACAGATTTGGAACGAGCGACTCTAAATTGGCGTCGAGCCGATGGAACATGCGCCCGAAGGCAACGGGTTGGGCAGGACCCAGAGTTTCAATAGGCTTCGAAGCGAAGCAGCGCCACGCAGGTCATGGCCATGATTTTCAGATCGAGCGTCAATGACCAATTGTCGATGTACCAGAGGTCCCTCTCGACGCGCTGCTCCATTTGCGAAAGGCGACCCGTCTCGCCCCGCAGACCCATGACTTGTGCAGCTCCGGTCACTCCCGGCTTCACGTGATGCCGCAGGGCGTATTTGCCGATGCGCGCCTTAAACTCGTCATCATGAGCGATCGCATGGGGCCTCGGCCCCACCAGAGACATGTCGCCGCGAATGACATTGATGAGTTGCGGCAGTTCATCGATGCTCGTTCGCCGCAGCATCCTGCCGATGCGCGTCACGCGCTCGTCGTCGCGTTTGGCCTGAACGATCGGACCATCGTCTTCCAGCACCGTCATCGTCCTGAATTTGAGGATGACGAATTCCCGATTGTCGAAACCGCAACGCCGCTGGCGGAAAATGATCGGCCCCGGACTGTCGAGCTTGATGACCAACGAAGTCAGGAACAGAAGCGGCGCCAAAACGACCAGCGCCGTAACCGCAATGGCGATATCCATCGCGCGCTTGAGAGCGCGTTCCGTCCTGCTCAGCGGCGCGCGCTGAATCATCACCGAGAAATACTGGCGGAAGCCGCGTTCCTTCTGCTCGCGAAAAACGCTGCGAATCTTCTGGTCCGGATACAGCCGAACAGGCAAGGGAGAAACGCGCAGGAGGTTGCAGACCTCTGAAAGCTCGCGATCGCGGCTCCATGGCATAATCAGCGCGAACTCCAGGGCCTGGAGTCGCCGCGAGGCTTCGATCGCTTGCGCGATCCGCGCGCGGTCCTGTTCGCCCAACCCTCCATCGCTGGCGCCGCCGCCCAAAGCGATCCGCGCTACCTCGTCAATCCCGAATAGCAAGAAATCGGATCCGCCCAAACTCTCCAGCTCGGCGGCGTCGCCGAGCGTCACCACGCGCCGTCCCTTGACGGCGCCTCGGCGGATTCCAGTGCGTGACGCGGCGCCGACGATGAGGCGGCCACCCGGCACGAGGCCAAGCGCGAGCGCCGAAAAGACAATCATCGCGCCGCGCGAATAATCAGCCCCGACCTTCAGGAGGAACAGGATGCAGATCACGGCGAGCAGGCTGAGCGCCAACATCCCGGCGACTCGGCCCAATCTTGCGTCTGGCGCCAGCAAAACCTTAAGACGGTAGAGGCCGTCCAGGCGCGCCAACAGAACGAAAAAAACGGCCGCCATCAAACCGATGCCGACCGCTCCATCGAGCGAGGCAAAACCGTTGCCGGCGTAATATTGGTAGCCAATCTGTCCCGCGACGCTGGCGAACAGAAGGAGCCCCGCATCGAGCGCCGCGGCAATCGGCGGCAGCGCTTGACACGACAAACGAAATTCCTGCAGCGCCGGTTGCGCCACGTAAGACGACTGGCGAGCAATATGCACTATCGCCCCCAACCCCAACAACACGCAACTCATACAAAATCGCGCGGATTGTTAACAGTTTCTTTACCAGCACGCAACAGCCGCGTGAATTCATGGTTAAAGGAGACGCAGCCGGAGCTATTGTTGAAAAGATAGTATTCGATTTTCGATTGCCAGAACGGCAATTTTTCGCTAGCGAAACGCTCGAACGCCCCGATCCATCTCTTATCGTCGATGCGTCATGATATTTTGTTTGGGCGGGCGACGAGTGCCAACTGGCCAACTCGCCGGGCGAGAGGCTACGAATGCAATGGGCGCAGGGCGCGGGGCGGCGCGCGTGCGGGGATTCCGTTCGTCGACGGCGCAGCTGTGACGTTCGCGCGCGCCCAAGATTCGATGTTTGCTTGGCTCAAGACACTCCGCCGTCGCGAGGTACGCTATCCACCCGGCCCAGAGGGGAAACTTTTCTACGCCATTGGCGATATCCACGGACGCTCCGACTGCCTCGCGCAGGCGCACGCTCTCATCGACCGCGACGTCGCCGAACGAGGGGCCCGCGATCGGGCGTTGGAGATCTATATCGGCGACTACGTCGATCGCGGCCCCGATTCCAAAGGGGTTATCGATCTTCTTATCGCTCGCTCGACGAGCGCCCGGGTAGTTGCATTGAGAGGCAATCACGAGATCATAATGGAGTCTTTTTTACGCGGCCAGATTCCCTTTGACGACTGGCGCCGCCTGGGAGGGCTGGAGACGATCCTTTCCTATCGCGTCGACGCCCGCAGCCTATTGGAGAAAGGCGGCGTCCAGCCGCGCGACCTCGCCGACAAGGTTCCCGCATCGCATCTGCGTTTTATTTCTTCATTGAAAAGCGTCTACACGAATGGCAGGTATTGCTTCGTCCATGCGGGGCTGAGACCCGGCGTCGCGATCGAGCGGCAGTCGATAGAAGACCTTGCCTGGATTCGAGATGAATTCTTGAATTTTGGGGGAAAATTTGGATTCATTGTCATTCACGGACACACGCCTGTGACGAGCATCGACTTTCTGAGCAATAGAATTAATATTGACACGGGCGCCTACATGACCAATCGGTTATCTGTCCTTCGCATCGACCCCGAGGGTGTGTCCGTCTTAGAGCCTGCGTCAAAATGACGCAGGCGCCCGCGATTCCTCAGCTGGGGTTTCGGGGATGGCTGGCGAGGGCCTTCATCGCCGCCGTCGGCCTCACCGTGCTGGCTTACGGCTCCGCCTCGACCGTGCAGGCGAACTTTGCCGCGATCGCCTTCGCCATCCTCGCGATCCTTTCGACTTTTCACCCGATCGGCTCGTCACGGGTCGGCCGCATCCAGGCGGTCTCGATCCTCGTGCTCGCCGGCCTCATCGGTTACGCGGCCTTCCAGGCGCTGCCGCTCGCCGGTTTGGACTTGGCGAACGGAGCTTGGAAGTCGGTCGATGAGAATATCGGCCCGGTGCACGGAACCATCTCGGTCGCCCCCGGCATGACGCTCGATGCGCTGTCTTCGCTGGCGCTGCCGTTCCTCGCGTTCATATCCGCGCTGGTTTTCTTCCAGGGAGACGACGAAGCGCTGCGGCTGTGGCGGGCGCTCGCCTATTTTGGGGCGGCCTATGCGGCGTTCGGCATCCTGCAGGAGTTGCTCTTTCCCGACCAACTCCTGTTCGAACCCAAGAAATACTACGTCGGCTATCTCACGGCGACGTTCGTCAACCGCAACACGGCGGGAACCTTTTTCGGCATCGCCTTTCTCCTCAATCTCGGGCTCGAATTCCACCAACTGCGAAAGATCCACATCGCCAGCTTCATCAAGAAGTTGCTCAATTTCGCCATCGGCTGGCGAGACAAGAATGTGCTGGTGCTGGTCTATGCGTTCTCTTGCCTCATTGTCGCGATGGCGCTTTTCCTCACGCAATCGCGCGGAGCGGTCGGGGCGACCTTCATCGCCTGCGTCGCGGCCGCCGCGATGATCACGACACGGCGACTGACCGCCGACAAGTCAAACGAACAATTCGTCGGTTGGCGCCGTTACGCGACGCTCATCGCTGGCCTTCTCGTCATCGTCGGCCTGTTCGCGCTGTTCGCCGGACGGTCGGTCTATCGCATGCAGGAGCAGGGAAGCGAGGACGCGCGTTGGTGCTCCTTCGCCTCGTCGATCGACGCCATCAAGGACAATTGGATCTTCGGCTCCGGACTCGGCGCTTTCCGGGATGTGTTTCCGGTCTATCGCGACTCCGATTGCGCCGGGATCTTCGGCGTTTGGGACAGGGCGCACAATTTCTTTCTCGAAGGCTGGCTCGGCCTCGGCCTGCCGTTCGTCGCCGCCCTTGCTATCGGCTATTTGGTCCTCATCGGCGTCTTCATCCGCGGCATTCGAGTCCGTCACAAATTCCGCTATATTCCGGTGATGGGACTTGCCGTGCTGATCCTCGCCAGCTTGCACTCGATCGTCGATTTTTCACTGCAAATTCCCGGCGTCGGCGTCTATTTCGCCGCCATCATGGCGGCCACAGTGACGGTGTCGCTGGAGCGCGGACGCGAATGAGCGTCGAGCGTCGAGCTCGAAATCGGCGACGATATTTCGTCGAACGATATACGGGAGAGGTGCGACTCCAACTTGGCGTGCCGCAGCCGCGATAATCGTCGTCACCGGCCTGATCAACGGCGACGTCGAGTCGACCGCCAAACGCCTCGAGGTCTTTCACAGGCGATCGAACGCGCCTCACAGTTTGGCGGACTTCGACTCGCCATGTGGATCGTTCTCTCAAAAGCGGGTAACTCCACCGCCTTCACGGCAGCGAGCCAAGGGGCGACCGACCTACCGAAATTCTCCGAGCCTGCGATCGCGTGCCCGAGCCATGCGGCGTATCCCATTCGTGATACACTGCGCCCATGCCTAAATCCGGATATGTCGCCGCCCGCGTCGAGCCCGCTCTGAAGAAGTCGGCGCAAACTGTGCTGCGCCGCGTCGGCCTCAGCACGACCGAGGCGATCACTCTGTTCCTGCACAAGGTCGTCCTGCAACGCGGCTTGCCCTTCGAGGCGCGCATCCCGAACCGATCGACGCGCCAGGCGATCGACGAGTTGGAATCTGGGGGCGGAGAGAGTTTTGCCGGAAGCAATGCCGATCTCCTTTCCAGCCTGAGCCGAAAACGTAAGGCATGAGGGCGGACCTCTTCGACGAGTGATACGGTTTCCGGGTGAATAGCTCGTCGGAAGACGGGCGCTGTGCCGAGCGCCCAATCCGGGGCTATCGGATTCCCACACCGAAGTTGGACGCCCTGCCTGTCCGCCGCGCCTGATCCG
>JBEKAL010000057.1:0-16340 GCA_050015935.1 Roseiarcus sp. | reverse complement strand
AAGGCGAGCGTTCCCACGATCTTGTCGAACGCCAGCTTGATGACGATGTCCCAGTCCGCGATCGGTTTGTCGAACAGATCGAGCACCGGCACCTGGCCGACGTAGGAATAGGAGCGCGGCCGAAAGCGCAGCCGGTTGGCGTGCGCCGCCAGGCGGATGTCGATCGGCAGCACCCAGAGCTTGCGCAGCATTTGCAGAATGCGCTCTTCGGCGGTGATCGGCAGCGCGAAGATCACCAGGTCGACGCGCGTCGAGCGCGCGAACTCGACGAGATCGTCGACGTTTCCGAGCTTGGGATAACCCTCGACCATGTCGGGCGCGCGGTCGTCGCCGCGGTCGTCGAAGACGCCGAGCAGGCGCACCTCGGCCTCCTCGCCCTTAGAAAGTTCGCGCAATAATTCTCCGCCGATTTCTCCGCCGCCGACAACGACGGCGCGCTGCTGCAAGCGCCCCGAGCGCGCCAGATTGGCGACGACGCGCGAGAAGATCGCGCGCTCGAGCGTGAGCGCGCCAAGCCCGAGCGCGAACCATCCGGCCATCCACGCGCGCGACACGACGCCGTCGAGCTTGAGAAAGAACATTGCAGCGAAGACGGCCAGAAACACCAGCGCCCAGGCGCCGCTGATGCGGAACATCTGGCGGACCGGATGGCGATACGCGAGCGCGGCGTAGCCGTGCAGCGATTGAAACGCAACCATCGACAAAGCGGCCACGACGACGATGAGGGGGAAATAGCCCGGCTGCTGGCCGACGTTGCGAACGACGTAGGCGAAATAGACCGCCAGACCCGTCAGCGCGATCAAAGCGGATTCGATCGCCCGCGCCACGCCGGCGATGACGACGCGCGAATAGGCCGGGCTGGCCGGTTCGACGGCGAGCTTGCGCAGAACCGCGGCGTTGGCGCGCGAGGCGGCTCGCTCGGGATCGCGAGCCGGAACGGCGATTTTCTGCATGTCTCTCGCTGAAATCCCCGCCATCGTCGGCCTCAATGATGCGATTGAACCGCCGCGACCGGCGCTCCGACAACCGCCCGACGGCGTCGCGTCATGGCTTCGCCGTAACCGGCCATCACCGAATTCACCATGGCCGGGATCGAGAAATTCTCGGCCACGTAGAACGCGAGATCGGCGGCCTGCTCCTGTCGCCGATCCGCGGGCGTTTCGAGCGCGGTCTCGATGCGCGCGCACAGATTCTCGGCGTCGTCGGGGGGCCCGAGACGGTCGCGCAAGGGCCCGTAGATTTCGGGAATTCCCCCGACGTTGGTCGCGATCATCGGCACACGCGCCCCCGCCGCCTCGAGCACGACGTACGGCATCGATTCCGCGCGCGAAGGCACGACGAGAACGCGTCCGAGCTTGAAGGCTTCGCGAACAGGCAGGGGGCCGAGGAAAGAGACGAATTGCGCGACGCCGAGGCGCTTCGCCCGCTGGGTCAGCACGGCCTGATCGGGTCCCGAACCGACGAGCACGGCGCGCGGAACGACGCCGCGCGAGCGGCCTACGAGCGCAATGGCGTCGAGCAGCGTGTCGATGCCCTTGGCGGCGCGCAATTCGCCGACATAGAGCAACTCGGCGGCGTCTTCGTTCGGCGCGACGGGCGCCAATTCCGCCGCGCCGATGCCATTGGCGACGATGCGGCGCACGCCGCTGGCGGCGCCGACGAACCGATCGAAGCGGCCGGCGATGTACGCGCTCTCGAACAGGAAGACGTCGGTCGTCGGCGCCATCAGCTTTTCGGCGAACATGTAGACGCGATGCAGCGCCGTGCCGGGGCGATAGTTGAAGCTGCCGCCGTGGGGCGTATAGGCGCGAATGGGCTCGCCGCGGCAGCCTCTCAATCCGCTCAAACGGGCGTAGGCGCCGCCTTTGGAGCCGTGGCCATGGACGACGTCGGGCTTGACCTTGCGTAACCAGGCCATGAAACGCGCCATCGCGAAAACGTCGGAGATTCCGGGATTGCGCTGGATCGAGGCCATGGCGACGCCGAGCTTGAGCCCGCCGGGAATGCGCGCCAGCGCCGCCTCGACCCTCGGGCAACGGGCATCGCCGTCGAAGAACATGCCGACTTCGTGGCCGCGCGCGCTCTGTTCCGCCGCGAGGTCGACGACGTGGCGAAAGAGGCCGCCCAACGGCGCGCGAAAAACGTGGACGATTCGAAGTTTCTCGGTTTGCGCTTCGTTCGAGGCAGCCATAATTCCAACCTGTGGCGGATTACGGCTCCTTAACTAGCGCGAGATCCTAAAAGAACCGTTCTCGGACCTGGATCGTGTCGCCGGGGCGAACGGCGAACGTCAGCGGCACGGAAGCGGTCATCGGCCGTCCGTCGACCATGCGGGTGAGATCGACGCTGTCCTGCGCGCCGCGCGGGGTGAAACCGCCGGCGACCGCGATCGCGTTCTGCACCGTCATGCCGTTGACGAACGGATATTGGCCGGCGACGGTCACTTCGCCGAGAACGAAGAACGGGCGATAGGCCTCGACCTCGACGGAAACGCTGGGCTCGCGCAGGAAGCCCTGGCGCAGGCGCGCCTCGATGGCGCGGCCGAGCTCCGCCGTCGTCGACCCTTGCGCGCGCACGAGGCCGATCAGCGGCAGCGAAATATTGCCGGCGCCGTCGACCGAGAAGGAATTGGACAGACCCTCCTGGCCGAAGACGATCACGCGCAGCCGATCGCCACTCGCCAATTGATACGGCGCGTTGATCGGCGTGCGCAGGAGCTCCGCGCTGTAGCGCGGCGCCGAACAGGCGGCCAACGCGGCCAGCGCGACAGCCAGGGCGACGCCGACGATTCGATTCATGGTTCATGACCGCGCATTGAGAACTGCCCTCTCCAAATTTAGCGGGGCATGGTTAACGAAAGGACAACGGACCGTCGCGGCGCGTCCGCTTAACCCGTCAGCAACCTTAATCGCGCATAAACAGCGCGAATACGGCGGCGTTGGCGGATTGGAGCGGCGGATGAGCGGCGATGGATTCGAGGACGGCGGCGCGCGAACGGCCCGCGGCGAAGCGATTGATCTGATGGCCCTGTCGCGCGCCTTGCTGCGGCGCAAATGGTGGATCCTCGTCCCGACGCTGGCCTCCTGCTTCATCGCGCTCGTCGTCGTGACGGCGATCAGCCCGCGCTACACCGGCGTCGCCAAGGTGTTGCTGGAGAACCAGGAGAGCTATTTCACTCGCGCGGACAAGGCGAGCGCCGATCCCGGCGCGATTTTCGATCCCGAGGGCGTCCAGAGCCAGGCCGAAACCGTCGCCACCACCGAACTCGCGCGCAAAGCGGCCGACGAGCTCGGTTTGGCCCAGCGGGCCGAATTCAATCCGCCAAGCCCCGGCAATCCCCTGGCGCTCGCGTTCTCGCTTCTCAGCGGCGGCCGCGGCGGCGCGAGCACGGCGGAGGATCGCGTCGTCGACGCGTTTCTCGCGCGCCTCACCGTGTTTCCCGTCGCCAAGTCGCGCGTGCTGCAAATCGAATTCGTCAGCGCGGATCCCGCTCTGGCGGCGCGCGGCGCCAACACCGTGGCCGCCCTCTATCTCGCCGGGCAGGAAGACGCCAAGAAGAACGAGGCGAAGGCGGCGAGCGCCTGGCTGTCGCAGAAGATCGAGGAGCTGCGCGCCAAGGTCGCCGACGCCGACGCCAAAGTCGAGGCCTTTCGCGCCAATTCGGGACTGCTCGCCGGCGCCAACGGCATGACGGTGCCCGCCCAGCAGCTCGCCGACATCAACGCGCAGCTCGCGGCGGCGCGCGCGGCCCAGGCCGGCGCGATCGCCAAAGCGCAGTCGCTGCGCGCGATAGTGCGCGAAGGCCGGCTCGACGAGATCCCCGACGCCGCCAAGGACGAGTCGCTCCGCCGTTACGTCGAGCAGCGCGTCGCCCTGAAGGCGCAAATCGCGCTCGAATCGCGCACGCTGCTGCCCCAGCATCCCACCATGAAGGAATTGAACGGGGAACTCGCCGGGCTCGACGGCGAAATCCGCCTCGCGGCGGGCAAAGCCGTGCTCGGCCTGGAGGACGACGCCAAACTGGCGGGGGCCGAGGTCGAAAGCCTGAGCGCCGCTCTGGCCAAACAGTCCAAAACCGTGGCGACGGGCAATGTCGAGGACGTGCAATTGCGCGCGCTCGAACTCGACGCCAAGACCTCGCGTGACCAGCTCGAATCCTACCTGCAGAAATATCGGGAGGCGCTGGCGCGCGAGGCCGACAACGCCGCGCCGGCGGACGCGCGCATCATCGAGAGCGCCAGCGAGCCGCGCACGCCGACCTTTCCCAAGAAGGCGCCGACGGTGCTGCTCGCCACCCTCGCCGGATTGCTCGTTTCCGTCGGCGTCGCCGCCGCGAACGCGCTGCTCGCGGACGCCGCCGGCGCCTCGGGCGACGAGGCCTCGATGCGCCTGGCGCGCGCGAGCGAGCCGGAAGAGGAGGAGGAGACGTCGGCGCCCTTTGGAGCGGCGGCGGAATCCGCGCAGCGGGTCGAAGTTGACGACTCCTATTCTTCCGCCGAGGCGCTCGCCGGCCGGCTCGCCGAGGTCGCGCGGGACGGCGCGGCGTTGACGACGCTGTTCGCGGGGGAGGCGACGAGCCGCGCGCTGGGGCTCGCGCTGACCGTGGCGCGGCAGTTGTCGAAGGGCGGGCGCGCCGCGCTCGTCGATCTCGGCGTCTCGCAGGATTGGCTGTCCGACATTCTCGATCGCCAAGCCGAGCGCGGCCAGAGGCTCGACGGCCTCGCGGAGCTTCTCGACGGACGCGCGACGTTCGAGCAGGCCTTGCACCGCGATCTCACCTCGAGCCTCGACATCATTCCGGCCGGCGCCGGCGAGATCGACGTCGAGGGCCTCGGCGAAGCGCTCGCGGCGCTGTCGTCGAGCTACGAATTCGTGGTGCTGCACGCTTCGAACTGGCGATCGGCCGAGGTCGGCGCCGCGCTCGACGCCGTCGCGGTCTTCGTCATGGTCGCGCCCGCCCAGCGCCTCGAGGGGGCCCTGCGACGCCTGCGCGAAAAGCTGGCGCAAACGACGATCACGACGCTCGGCCTCGTCTCGGGCGAGCGCTCCGCGATCGAGCGCGCGGCTTAGCCGAGCGCCGGTCTCTTGTCGACGCGTTCGCCGGTCGCGTCCGGCGCGCGAGCGCCGCGTTCCGTTTTGCGAGGAGCGTAGCGACGAAGCAACCCAGCGGTTGCGGCTTGCACAAGACTGGACGGCTTCGCTTCGCGCGCCATGACGATACCAATCGGGCCGAAGCCGCTGTATCCTCCCCGAGAGGCGAGACGTCCACTCGATGACAGGAGCGCGGAGTCATGACGGAGCAAGACAAGCCGGTTTGGTTCATCACGGGTTGCTCGACCGGGTTTGGGCGCGCGCTCGCCCGTTTTACACTCGATCGCGGCTATCGGGTCGTCGTCACCGCGCGAAATCCCGCGGCGGTCGCGGACCTCGTCGTCGGCCACGAGGCGCGCGCGCTGGTCCTGCGACTCGACGTGACCCGGCCTGACGAGATCGCTGCCGCCGTCGCGGCTGCTGAAGCGCGATTCGGGCGGATCGACGTGCTGGTGAACAATGCCGGGATTGGCTATTTCGGCGCGATCGAGGACAGCGACGACGGCGAAGTCCGCCGCATGTTCGAGATCAATTTCTGGGGGCTGGCCAATATGACGCGGGCGGTCTTGCCCGGCATGCGCGCGCGCCGCTCGGGCCATATCGTCAATATTTCCTCGATGGGCGGCATTCGCGGCGCGCCGGGAGTCGGCTATTACAACGCGACCAAATTCGCTCTCGAAGGGCTCTCGGAGGCGCTGGCGCAGGAAACGGCGCCGCTGGGGATCAAGGTTCTCGTCGTCGAGCCGAGCGGCTTTCGCACCGACTGGGCGGGCCGGTCGGCCCATGAAACGCCGCGTCCGATCGCCGATTACGACTCCACCGCCGGCGCGAGGCGGCGGCAGATTCGCTCCATCAGCGGCCGTCAGCCGGGCGACCCGGCGCGCGCGGCCGCCGCCATCGTCCAGGCGGTCGAGGCGCCCGACGCGCCGCTGCGCCTCATGCTCGGCAAAGACGCGCTCGCGGGGGGCCGGGGCAAAATCGCAGCGATGAAGCGGGATTTCGATTCCTGGGCCGCGGTCAGCGAGGGCGCGGACTTTCCCGATCCGTGAGCGCGGGGCGGTTTACGGGGGAAGGCGTCGTTGCGGCGGGAAGCGTGGGGCGCGCGTCAGCCAAATCGAAGGGCGCGCGTTTCCCCCGCGAGGGGGGGAAGGGGCGCCAGCCGTCCTTTCAGTTCGGCTGACGCAGGCCGCTATCTCGCCGCCGCGCGCAACCGCCTGAACAAAGCGAGAAGCCGCGGCGAGCGTTTGATCCGGCGCTTGGCGCGCTGTTTCAGCTTGAACGCGAGCGCGGCGACGCGGCCGAGCGGGGTGACGGCGAAGGCGCTGTCGAACAGCGCTTCTTCGGCTTCGCACGCTTCGTCCTTGTAGCGCGCCTCGCCGACGCCGAGGTCGAAGATCGTAAAGCCGCGCGCGATCGCCTCGCCCACGACAGCCTGGACCAACAGTTCGCCGGGACTGGAGCGCGCGATTTCGGGATCGGAATCGTAGGAGATGAAGAGTCCGCTGAGCCGGTCGCCCGCGCTCAAGGCGCCGAAGGCGGCGACGATGCGATCGGCGAGAACGAGCGCATGGAGCTCCAGGCGCGGCGCGCCCTCGGCGAGGCCGCAAAGGGCGAGGCGCTTGACGAACGCCTGCGCCTCGGCGCTCTCGTAGGCGTAGGCGATCCCGAGCGCGCGCATGCGCGCGCGCCTCTGCGCGTGGAACGCGGTTAGGAAGCGTTCGACTTCGTCCGGGTCGGCGGCGCGGCGATGGAGGAGCGGGCCCATCGCCTCCAGGCGCTTGACCTTCTTGCGCAGTTTCTTTTGCGCTTCTTTGGAGGCGTGCGCGTCGCGCCAGACGGCGAAATCCCGGGGCAGGGCGCTCTTGTAGGCGAAGCTCGGGCTCGGCTGGCCCGGCGCGCCGGCCAGCGGATTGGCCGTTCCCTGCCACTCCCGCGGTTGGTTGACCAACAGGAACGCGTCGACGCGCGGCTGCGCGAGCCGAGCGGCGGCGGCGAGCAGCGCCGCGATTTCCTGCGGCGGCCAGGCGATTCCCGGCCTGAACAGGCCCAGGTTGAAGTTGGCGTCCTTGCCGCCGAGAAAAGCGGCGAGCCGCAGCGGCCCTTGGGAAAACGCTCCGAGCGGCAGCAGCGCGGCGACCGCGCCGACTCGATCGCGCGCGACGACGATCATCGGCTTGACGCGCCGGGCCGCGCCGACCGTCTCCAGCCACAGGCGGGCGAAATCGAAATCCTGATAGGGGCTCGCCGGCGCGATTTTTGCGATTTCGGCCCAGGGCCCGCGCGCAGCCTCGATTTGTTCGAATACGTCGACGTAGGCGAAAGCGCGTGGCCGACTCGCGGCGGCGCGAGGCGCCGGAGCGGCGCGTCTCGGCGGCAATGAACTGGCGAGCGCGGTCGCAGGAGGCAAAGGCGGGCTCCAGGAAAGAGGAGCGGGCAATCTAGCGGCGAATGCGTCAACGCTTTGTTTACGCCTGGCCGGTTCATCGCGGAAAAATAGCGAAAATTCTCGCCGGTAAATCCTTGGCAAGGTCCGGGGGCTAGATTGCGCGCGGGTGCGAACCATGGCGCTAAGGAAATTCATCATCGACGCCGGCTTCGCGGCCTTCCGCGCCAGCGGCCTGCATAAGGCGTTGGCGCCGGCGACGCGCGGGCAGGGCGTCATCCTGACGTTTCATCGCGTGCGCCCGTGGGAACCGGCGACGCCAGGCTTCGCCCCGAATCGCCTGCTCGAAATCACGCCGGAATTTCTCGATCGAGCGCTCGGCCTCACACGTCGTCTCGGTTTTGAACTGGTTGCGCTCGAGGAAGCGCGGCGAAGGCTCGTCGAGGGCGGGGTGCGCTTCGCCGCGCTGACTTTCGACGACGGCTATCGCAATACCCGCGATTTCGCGCTTCCCGTTCTCGAGCGCCACGGCGCGCCGTTCACGGTGTTCTTCGCGCCCGGCTTCATCGAGCGCTCCGCGCGGCTGTGGTGGCTGGAGCTGGAGGAATCGCTGCGCCGGCTCGATGAAGTTTCGATCGATCGGGCCGGCCTCGCCCTCAGCCTTCCCACGCGCGCCCCCAAGGAAAAGACCGTCGCCTTCGCCAGGATCTATTGGGCGCTCCGGGCGCGTCCCGAGGCGGAGTTGCTGGACGCGGTCGGCGCGCTGGCGCGCAAGGCCGGCGTCGACGGCGCTGCGATCGCCGACGCGCTGTTCCTGAACTGGGACGAGGTCGCCGCGTTCAGCCGCCATCCGCTGGTCACGGCGGGCGCTCACAGCATGACCCATCGAATGCTCGCGAAATGGCCGGCGGCGGCGGCGCGCGAGGAGATGGCGGGCTCGAAGGCGGCGCTGGAGGCGAGGCTCGGGCTCGAGGTCGGCGCCTTCGCCTATCCCGTCGGCGACGCTTCCAGCGCCGGGCCGCGCGAATTCGAGCTGGCGCGCCAGATCGGTTTCACTACGGCGGTGACGACGCGGCCAGGCATGCTTTTTCCCGAGCACGCGAAACATCTGACCGCGCTGCCGCGCGTTTCCGTCAACGGCCTGTGGCAGAATGCGGCGGCTTTGGAAGTGCTGCTCTCCGGCGCGCCCTTCGCGCTGTGGAACCGCGGCCGGCGCGTCAACGTCGCTTGAGGGCGCGAAGGCTCCAGAGCGGCGTCGGCGCCGGAATTCTCGTTCCGCCGGCGCCGCCCAGAGCGTAAATCGCCCCAACGGCCGCCTGTCCGATGGAGGATTCCCTTTGAAGCGCCTCGCCGCGATAACGCTGCTGCTGCTCGGCGCAGCCCCCTGGTCCGGCCCGATCGGCTCGCCGGCGTTCGCTCAAGGCCGGCAGTCCTGGGACGGGACCTGGGCCGGCGGCTGGAGCGGCGCAACGGGCGCGCAGATCATTTTCGCCGGCGACGATTTTCTCGGAATTTACTGGCGGGACGATTACATCTCCGACGCCACAGGCGCGGTTTCCCGGGACGGCGCGACGGCGACGATCAAATGGTCGCGCGGCGAAGCCGTCTTGACCCGCGAGGGCCCGACCAGCGCCCGCGCCACGGTGCGCGAGCAGGGCCGGCCCGCGGTCTCGTTCGCGTTGAAGAAGGATTGAGGCGACGGCGCGCATTCCCCCTAGACGACGGTCACCGCTCGGCCTTTGCCGGTGCGATCCTGCCAGCCGTGGCGCACGAGTTCGGGGTCGTCGTGTTCTTCCACCGGCCAGCCCAGGCAGAGATAGGCGATCAGCTTGTGCTCCGGGGGCGCTCCCAGATCGCGCGCCGCCGCGGCGGGATCGATGATCGATATCCAGCCGAGCCCGAGGCCGGCGGCGCGCGCGGCGAGCCAGAGCGACGCGATCATGCCGGCGACGGAGTATTCCAGCGCTTCCGGCATCGTGCGCACGCCGATCCCATGGCCTTGCGTCGTCGATCGATCGCAAAAGACCGCGAGTTGCACCGGCGCCGCGTCGAGGCCCGCGAGTTTCAGCCGGGCGTAGAGCCAGGCCCGTTCGCCGCTTTGCGCCGCCAGCGCTTCGGCGTTGCAGCGTTCGAAATTGGCGCGGATGGCGGCGCGCCTTTCCGGACTTTCGACGCTTACGATGCGCCAGGGCTGGCTGTTGCCGACCGAGGGCGCGAGTTGCGCGAGGTCGAGCAATTCGTCGATCAAGGCCGGGGACACCGGATCGCGGCGAAAGCGCCTGACGTCGCGCCGCCACGCGAGCAGCAAAGCGAGCCGATCGCGAAACTCGGCGTCGAAGGCGGGCGGCTCGCTTTTCATGACGGCGCGCGCATCAAGGCGATCTCCGGCGCCAATTCATCCGCGCCGATCCGGGCGCTCCATCCATTTGATGAGCGGCGCCAACGGCAAGGTCCAAGTCAGACCGAGCACGATATAGCCGAGCGTCCGCCATAGGGCCGGCGCCTCCTGCAACGGGCGCGACTGGGCGAGCGCCATCGCGATCAGCGCGTAGAAGCCGACGAAGGCGATCATGACGACGCCGCCGATCAGTTTGCGGATGCGCGCGGACATGGCGAACCCTCACGACAACTCGGCGCGCGGGCGATTTGCGGCGCGAGGCGCAAATCGCTTATGTCTTGCTGCGAGCACGGACGCAAGCCGGGAAACGGGAATGCTCCAGCAGGACTCTCCGACGAGGAGCCGAAGCGACGCGCCCCCGGCGGCCGGCGCTTTGCGCGCCGTGCGCGCTTGGCTCCTCGCGGTGGCGGCGTTGATCTTCGTCATGGCGATCGTGGGCGGGGCGACGCGGCTCACCGAGTCCGGTCTGTCGATCACCCAATGGCGTCCCGTGACCGGCGTGATTCCGCCGCTCAGCCAGACCGAGTGGGCCGAGGAATTCGCGCGCTATCGGCAAATCCCGCAATATTCGGCGCTCAACGCGGACATGACTCTCGATGGGTTCGAGACGATCTTCTACTGGGAATGGAGCCATCGCCTGCTCGCCCGGCTGATCGGCGCGGCCTTCGTTCTGCCGGCCTTGTGGTTCTGGCGCCGCGGCCGCTTCACGGGCGCGCTGGCGCGCCCGATCGCCGTCGCGACCGGCCTGTTGGCGTTGGAGCCGGTCGTCGGCTGGTGGATGGTCAGTTCGGGCCTCGCCGAGCGCACGGAGGTCGCGCAGGAGCGGCTCGCGCTGCACCTGCTGATCGCCGCCGCGACCTTCGGCGCGCTGACCTACGCCGCCGCGGGCTTGAAGGAGCGCCCGCACGAGACCGCGGGCGCGGGCTTCGCCGCAGCGGCGGGCGCCCTCGCCGCGCTGATCTTCTGCCAGGTCGGCCTCGGCGCGCTGGTCGCCGGCCTTCGCGCCGGCCTGACCTTCAATACCTGGCCGCTGATGGACGGGAGGCTGATCCCCGTCGGCGTCTTCGCCCTGGCGCCCTGGCCGCGCTCGATCGTCGACGACCCGACCACCGCGCAATTCGATCACCGATTCGTCGCCTACGCCGTCGTCGCGGCGACGCTTGCGTACGCGCTCGCCGCACGGCGGCGCGCGCCGCGCTCCTCGCTCGCCCGGCGCGCCGGAGCGCTCGCCGCGCTGGCGATCTTGCAGACGGCGCTGGGGATCGTCACGCTGATTAGGGTCACGCCGATCGAATTCGCGCTCGCCCATCAGGCGGTCGCGCTGCTGCTGTTCGGCATGGCGGTCGCGAACTGGCGGGTGACGGGAATGGAACGACGGGGCGCAGACGGCGCGATGACGGCGGCTTTCGTCGACGCGGCTCGGCGCGACCCGAGTCGCAGCCCCGAGCGCCAAGCGCGATGAGGATCGCCCTTTCGCATCGGCTGCTCGCGGCCGCTTCGCGCCTGCGGGCGATCGTGCGCACCAATGAGCTGTCGCTGGTGGTCGTCGCGATCGTCGTCGGCGGCTTGGCCGGCCTAGGCGTAACCGCAATGACCGGGATCGCCGAGACCGCGCACGTCGCGATCTACGGCATCCCGTTCGACGTGCGATTGAGCGCGGCGGCGCGCATTTCTCCTGTTGCGGCGTTCCTCGCGCTTCCCCTCGGCGGCCTCGCTCTCGGGCTGATCGGCCGCTGGCGACGCGCCAGGAAGGCTCCTCCCGCTGTCGATCCGATCGAAGCCAACGCTTTACGCGGCGGCCACATGGCGATGGGCGAAAGCGCGCTCGTCGCCGCGCAGACGGTGATCTCCAACGGCTGCGGCGCCTCGGTCGGGCTCGAATCGGGCTACGCGCAGATCGGCGCCGCCATCGCTTCGCGCATCGGCCTCGCGTTGCGGCTGCGCCGCCAGGACTTGCGCCTCCTGGTCGGCTGCGGCGCCGGCGGGGCGATCGCTGGGGCGTTCGGCGCGCCGCTCACCGGCGCCTTCTATGCGTCGGAGCTGATCATCGGCGCTTATTCGCTCGCCAACGCCGGTCCGATCTTCGCCGCCGCGCTCGCCGCGACCTTGACCACCAAGGCGCTGCTCGGCGCGCCCTACGTCATCGTCGCGCCGCCGGTCGCGCCGCTCGCCATCGGCCATCACCTCGTCCTGGTCGGGTTGGGTCTGATATCGGCGGCGCTCGGCGTCGGCGCGATGCGCGCCGCCGCCGTGCTCGAACGCGCCTTTGCGGCCACGCGCGCGCCGCAATGGGCGCGCCCCGTCCTCGGCGGCCTCGTGCTCGCGGCGATGGCGCTCTACACGCCGCAGACGCTCGGCGCGGGACACGGCGCCGTGGGGCTCGACTTTTCGGCGCCGCTTTCCGCCGCGACCCTGGCGACGCTCCTCGCCCTCAAGCTGAGCGCGAGCCTCGTCTCGCTCGCTTCGGGCTTTCGCGGCGGCTTGTTTTTCGCCTCGCTGTTCGCCGGCGCGCTGCTCGGCAAGCTCTACGCCCTCGGCGTCGCCGCCGCGCTGCCCGCGCTCGCGCTCGATCCGACCGCTTGCATCATGGCGGGCATGGGAACGCTGAGCGTCGCGGTGGTCGGGGGACCGCTGACGATGACGTTCCTGGTGTTGGAGAGCACCGGCGACCTCAGCGTGGCGGGCGGCGTGCTGGCGGCGAGCATCGCGACGAGTCTCGCCGTGCGCGCGACCTTCGGCTATTCCTTCACCACTTGGCGCCTCCATCTGCGCGGCGAATCCATCCGCGGCGCCCAGGACATCGGCTGGCTGCGCGATCTGACCGTCGCGCGCCTGATGGTCCGCTCCCCGCCGACGACGCCGGCGCAGGCGTCGGTGCGCGCGTTTCGCGCCGCCTATCCGCTGGGCAGCGCGCATGTCGTCGTCGCCGTCGACGAGGCGGGACGCTACCGGGGACTGGTCAGCGTGGCCGAGGCGCACGCCGTTCCCCTGGGAGAGAATGAGGACGGCGGTCCGATCTCGGCGGTCGCGCGCCTTCCGGCGACGACCCTGCATCCCGACGTCGACGCGCGCTCGGCGCTGGCGATCTTCGACGCCGCGGAGGCGGACACGCTCGCCGTCACCGAGCGCGAGACCGGCCTCGTCGTCGGTCTGCTCGGCGAGGCGTTCGCCGCGCGCCGCTACGCCCAGGAAACCGACCAAGCGGCGAAAGGCGTTCTCGGCGGCGGATAGGCGAGGGCGGCGACCGCCTCGCTCCCTCTCACGCCAGCGCCTGATCCAGATCCGCGATCAAGTCCGCGACGTCCTCCAGCCCGATCGACAACCGCACCACGTCCGGCCCGGCGCCGGCGGCGATTTTCTGCGCGTCGGCGAGCTGGCGGTGCGTGGTCGAGGCGGGGTGGATGACCAGCGAGCGCGCATCGCCGACGTTGGCGACGTGGGAGAACAATTGCAGCTTCTTGACCAGCGCGACGCCCGCCTGATAGCCGCCCTTGACGCCGAAAGTGAAGACGCCGCCGGCGCCTTTCGGGCAATAGCGCCGCGCAAGGTCGTAGTAGCGATCGCCGGGCAGGCCGGCGTAGGACACCCAGCCGACTTTCGCATGGCCCTGCAAATGCGCGGCCACCGCGAGCGCGTTGTCGCAATGACGCTGCATGCGCAGCGACAGCGTTTCGATTCCGGTGAGGATCAGGAACGAATTGAACGGCGAGATCGCGGGCCCCAGATCGCGCAGACCGAGCACGCGGCAGCCAATCGCGAAAGCGAAATTGCCGAAGGTCTCGGCGAGCGTCATGCCGTTGTATTCGGGCCGGGGCGCCGACAGCATGGGATAGCGCGGATCGCCCATCCACTCGAACGCGCCGCCGTCGACGATCACGCCGCCCATGGAATTGCCGTGGCCGCCAAGATACTTGGTCGCGGAGTGAACGACGATGTCGGCGCCGTGGTCGATCGGGCGGATGAGATAGGGCGTCGCCAGGGTGTTGTCGACGATCAGCGGGATGTTGGCGTCTTTGGCGATGGCGGCGACGCCTTCGATGTCGGTGACGACGCCGCCGGGATTGGCGATCGACTCGATGAAGATCGCCTTGGTCTTTTCGTTGACCGCCGCCTTGACGGCGTCGAGATCGTCGGGGTCGGCCCACTTGACGACCCAACCGAAGTTCTTGAAGGCATGGTTGAACTGGTTGATCGAACCGCCGTAAAGCCTTGTCGAGGCGACGAATTCTTCGCCTGGCTGCATCAAGCTGTGGAACGCGATCGCCTGCGCGGCGTGGCCCGAGGCCACCGCCAGCGCCGCCGGCGCGCCTTCCAGGGCGGCGACGCGCTCTTCGAGCGCCGCGGTGGTGGGGTTGGTGATGCGGGTGTAGATATTGCCGAACGCCTGCAGGCCGAACAGCGAGGCGGCGTGGTCGACGTCCTCGAAGACGAAGGCGGTGGTCTGATAGATCGGGGTGATGCGCGCGCCGGTCGTCGGATCGGGCCTCGCGCCGGCGTGGATCGACAGCGTCGAAAAGCCGGGCTCGTCGTTGGTCATGGTCCCCTCATGTTGCATCGGCGCCCCCATGTTGGCAAATTAACCCGCGAAGGGAAAGCCGGCCGCGCCGACGCACTCGCGCTGTCGCGCGTTTGCCGGTTGACGGCGCCGGGGCGCGGACGCACCATTCGCTCATGTCGCGCCTTCAACCGAAATTCGAGATCACGCCCGACATTCTGCTCAGGGCCTATTCCATCGGCCTGTTCCCGATGGCCGAGAGCCGCGAGGCGGCCAATCTCTTCTGGGTCGAACCCAAAGAACGCGGCGTTTTTCCGCTCGACGGCCTGATCGTGTCGAAGAGCCTGGCCAAGACCGTGCGCTCGGATCGCTTCGCCATACGCGCCAACCGCGACTTCGAGGCGGTGATCGAGGCCTGCTCGAATCGCGACAAGACCTGGATCAACGCGGAAATCGTGCGCCTCTACAGCGAGTTGTTCGCGCGCGGCCACGCCCATTCGATCGAGGCCTACGAGGGCGGCGAGCTGGTCGGCGGGCTCTACGGAGTGAGCCTCGGCGCGGCCTTCTTCGGCGAGAGCATGTTCCATCTCGCGCGCGACGCTTCGAAGGTCGCGCTGGTCCATCTCGTCGCGCGGCTGCGCCTGGGCGGCTTTCGCCTGCTCGACGCGCAATTCGTCACGCCGCATCTCTCGGCGCTCGGCGCGGTGGAGATTTCGCGCGAAGAATACCGGCGCCGATTGACCGCGGCGCTCGACGCGACGGCCGATTTCGACGCCTGGCCGGCGCGCGAGCCGATGAGCGGGGCCGAGGCTCTGGCGCTGGCCGCGCCGAGTCTTTCCGAGCCGCCCGGTCGGGCGGCGGCGGCGAGACGGTCGACGCCGCGCTCATGATCGAACAGGCCGCCGGGCAGAGCCGGAATCGAGGGGGAAGGGGACGCGCTCTGCCAAGGAAGGCCCAGGCGATCATGCTCGGCACCATTTTCCGGCGCGAGTCCAGGATTTCAATTGCTTGCGACGCAATTTTCTGCCGCGCCGTCGCGCGGTGCCGAGGCGGATCGCAATGTTCTTTCGCCGTATTCCGTATTCCGAAACACCGCTGCCTCAGACGCCTTTCAATGCCACCGCCAGCTTCTCCGGAAAGTCGACAATCGCATCAAAGTATCGAGATATAACTAAATACCCCGTGTTGTTATCCTTGCCATGGGCTATTTGGTCCCGAAGCGCCTTGAGGCTATCTATCGACGCGACTTGCTCTTCTGTGAGGGTCGTTATAAGCCGATCCCATATTCTCTTATCAAAGCGCCCAAGTATCGTTTCAATTTTATTGCATCCAAGGCTATTTTCCCACGCCAACGTCGTTTTCACGAATTCTTTTATTGCCGGGTGACTTTTGTTTTCACAAAATTCCGACAATTCTTCCTTAACACTTATCTCTATATATGCTGAGGCCATTATCGCAAGATATTTCGCGAGATATCCTTGTATCCGCGTGTCATCATTGTCCGCGTAACACTTGCAGAGGTCCGCAAGATTCTTTGTCCTTGCCTTATGTGATTGTATGATCGGCGACGGCATATCAGGCCAGAAGGTGTTGTTCAGCGATTGTGAATCTGTCTTTGACGCTTTGCTCATCCGCCGTAGCTCGAGTTATCAAGCGGATAAAGCGGTCGTCAGCCATCAACGCATTGTAATGTTTGATAAAATCCGGCTTTCCCTTCTTAGACAGGTCACCTATATTCCGAGAAACAACGACCGTGACAGCGTCGAACGCTGCTGCGTTCAACGACCTGACCGGCCGGAACGGCCTGTCGCCGACGGCCCCCGAGATAAAAGACAATGAACCGATGAAATCTTTGGTTCCTCGACGTTCCAAGTGGAATTGGCCGGCGGTTGAATGCGGCGTTCGAGCCCTGCATGCTGCGAAGGTTTGGGCATGCGAGGCAGGGCGATGGAATCGAAAGATGTGTTCACGCT
>JBEKAL010000056.1:0-17148 GCA_050015935.1 Roseiarcus sp. | reverse complement strand
ATCGCGGCGACGCGTTCGAGCGGCAAGGTGCGCGAGACGAACAGCCCGAGATCGCCGACGATCCGCGCGCCGTTGCGGCGAAGCCGAACGAAGTCGGTTCCCGCGACGCCGGGCACGCGCTCCACCGCGACGCGCAAGGCGCCGGCGAGGCCCTTGGGCGCCGCGTCGACGAGCGCGTCGACGGTCCGCCGTCCCAGGCGAAAGCCGGCGACGCCGATGAAGACGGCGACGCCGACCGCGGCGAACGCGTCGGCGTGCGGCCAGCCCGCACGCGTCGCCGCGAGGCCGACGAGGACGAGGATCGAGGAAATGAGATCGCTGGAGAAATGCAGCGCGTCGGCGGCGAGCGCGTCGCTTTGCGTTTCCCGCGCGACGCGCGTCAGGACGCGCCAGCGCGCGAGATCCACGCCGATCGACAGGAGGATCGCGCCGAAGGCGAAGAGATTGGCGTCGACGACCGGCGCCTCTTGCCCGATGCGGCGCAGCGCCTCGAGGGCGACGGCGACCGCGAGAACCAGGAGAAATCCGGTCTGCGCGAGCGCCGCGACCGCCTCGATCTTGGCGTGGCCGAACGGGTGATCCTCGTCGGCCGGCTTGTCGGCTTCGCGCACGGCTACATAAGTCAGCGCGCTCGCGCCGATGTCGAGGCCGTTATGCGCGGCCTCCGAGAGAAGCGCCAGCGAACCGGCCGTGGTTCCCGCCGCGAGCTTGGCGAGCGCCAACACGAGGCTCGCCGCGACGGAGGCGATCGCGGTGCGCCGCTTCAGCGCCGAAGGAGCGTCGTTCTTGCTGGCTCGGGTCATAAAGGGCATGTATAAGCCGCGCGAGCGCGTTCGCCGATCGCTTGGCGCCTCGCCCTTATGCTCCGTCGGCCGCGTCGACGCAAACTTAGGAAGGATTCATGACCATGGAATTTCTGCACACCATGATTCGCGTCTCCGATCTCGAGGCGTCGCTGGCCTTTTTCGTCGGCAAGTTCGGTCTCGTCGAGGTGAGGCGGATGAGCAACGAAAAAGGCCGCTACACGCTGGTCTTCCTCGCCGCGCCGGGCGACGCCGAGAATGCGAAGGAGACGCAGGCGCCGACGCTGGAGCTGACTTACAACTGGGATTCCGAAGTCTATACGGGCGGGCGCAATTTCGGCCATCTCGCCTATGCCGTCGACGACATCTACGCGACCTGCGACCGGCTGCGGAGGGCGGGGGTCGTCATCAACCGTCCGCCGCGCGACGGCAACATGGCGTTCATCCGCACGCCCGACGCGATCTCGATCGAATTGCTCCAGAAGGGCAAGCCGCTCGCGCCCGCCGAGCCCTGGGCGTCGATGGCCAATTCCGGCGTCTGTTGAGGTTCGCGGACGCTGAGCGACCGCTGCGAAGACGAGAGCGCCAAACAGCAGGCGGAAGCGTTCGCGAAGTTCCATTCGGGGTTTTCGAGCAAGGTTGAATTGGGTCGGACTGGACGGGGTCGGGCTGGACTCGATCCGGTCGGCGGGACAAGAGTGAGTCATGAACGGCCCGCCCGATATGTTCAGCGTGCTGGCGCCGCCCGCGCCGCTGCCCGAGCGGCTGCGTCCGCAAAGCTTCGACGAGGTCGCCGGCCAGGAGCATCTGACCGGGCCCGAGGGCGCGCTGACGCGGATGCTGCAGGCGCCGACGCTCGGCTCGATGATCTTCTGGGGGCCGCCGGGCTCCGGCAAGACGACGGTCGCGCGGCTGATCGGCCGTCAGGCGAAGGCCGAATTCGTGCAGGTGTCGGCGATCCATTCCGGCGTCGCGGAGCTGAAGAAGATTTTCGACGCCGCGCGGGCGCGGCGCGCGATCGGGGGCGCGACGCTGCTGTTCGTCGACGAAATCCATCGCTTCAACCGCGCCCAGCAGGATTCGTTCCTCCCCGTTATGGAGGACGGCTCGATCACGGTGATCGGCGCGACCACCGAGAACCCTTCGTTCGAACTCAACGCGCCGCTGCTCTCTCGCGCGCGCGTTCTCGTCTTTCGCGCGCTGGACGAGGCGGCGATCGAAAAGCTGATCGCGCGCGCGGAAGGCTTCGTCGGCAGGCCCTTGCCGCTCGACGGCGAGGCGCGCGCCGCGCTGGTCGGCATGGCCGACGGCGATGGCCGCGCGGCGCTGACGCTCGCCGAGGAAGTGTGGCGCGCCGCGCGCGAGGGCGAGACTCTTGACGCCGCCGGCCTAGTCGAAGTCGTGCAGCGCCGCGCGCCGATCTACGACAAGGCGCAGGAGGGCCATTACAACCTGATCTCGGCGCTGCACAAATGCGTGCGCGGCTCGGACCCGGACGCCGCGCTCTATTATCTCGCGCGCATGCTCGACGCCGGCGAAGACCCGCTGTTCCTGGCGCGGCGCGTGGTGCGCATGGCGAGCGAAGACGTGGGTCTCGCCGATCCGCAGGCGCTCGTCGTCGCCAACGCCGCCAAGGACGCCTACGACTTTCTCGGCAGCCCGGAAGGCGAACTGGCGATCGCCGAGGCCGTCGTCTATGTCGCGACCGCGCCCAAGTCGAACGCGCTCTACACGGCGTTCCAGGCGGCGAGCGATCTCGCCAAGAGCGAGGGCTCGCTCGTCCCACCCAAGACCATCCTCAATGCGCCGACCCGGCTGATGCGCGCCGAAGGCTACGGCGCGGGCTACCAGTACGACCACGACGCGCCCGACGCCTTCAGCGGCCAGAACTACTGGCCCGAGGCGCTCGGCCGGCGCAAGCTCTACGACCCGGTCGAGCGCGGCTTCGAACGCGAGATCAGGAAGCGGCTGGAGTACTGGGCGAAGCTGCGGCGCGAGCGCGGGCAGGGGTGAGCGGGGCGAGCGCGGCCGATCCCCCGCGCTCTATCCCCCCTTCGATCGCAGCGCGCGCAGCACGCACGGCAGCATGCGCGCGGCGATGACGTCGGTCCCCCTCGCATTGGGGTGGCGGCCCGCTTCCGACGTCTCGATGTCTTCCGGGGCGACGCCCTGGTAAATGCCTCCGCACAACGACGCGCCCGCGCTTCGCGCAATCGCCATGTCCTCGGGGAATGTCACTCCGGCGCTGTGCTCCCCGCTGAAGATGACGGCGATGCCGCGCGCGCGCAGCCGAGCGAAAATCGCCCGCAGATTGCCGTCGTGGTCGGCGACGAGATGGCGCGCGTCCTTGTTGTCGTTGCCGCAACAGGCGAAGATCACTGCCCGCGTTCCTTCGGGGACGGCGGAGTCGAGGCGGCTCAGCATCCCCTCGGAAGTATCCCCGTTGACGCCTTGGTTGGCGACGCCGACGTCGAGGCCGCGCTGGCGCAACAGCGCCTCGAGCTTGAAAGGCCAAGTGTCGCATTCGGGAAGGTGAAAGCCCTTGGTGGCGCTGTCGCCCAAGGCGACGACCTGAGCGCCGGCCGGCGCGCCGCCAAGAAGCGTCGAGAGAACAGCGAGACCGGTCAAGCGCATTCGATTCTCCCTTGATCCAAGCTCGATGCGAGTGTGACCAGCATCCCCGAGAGCGCCGCCGGTCCGAGCCTCATGGCGCTCCGGCCCGCCGCCTCCGACAAGCCTGGAGCGCAGCGGCGGGGGTTCGGCCGCGGCGACCGCTTTCACTTCTTCCCCCTCATTCGCCGCTGGCGAGATAGCGCGGCAGCTCGCGCTCGAATTCGGGGAAGTAGCGGCCGATCACGCTGAGGTCGAAGCGCGCGAGAATGGACTCCTTCGGCTCGCGGTCGATGAGGAAGCGGAACGCGGCTTCGATCAGGCGCTCCGGCGCGCGTCCGCGAGCGAGGCGCGCGAGTTCGGCGCGCGTCAGAGTGACGCGATGGCGGCTCGTTCCGCTCGGCTCGGCGACGGCGACGTCGAAGGCGAGCGGGTCGTCGCCGCTCAGTCGCGTGACGGTGATCATGCGCCGCCTCCTGGTTCTTAAGCGAACGGCGAAGTCGAGATCGCGCCGGGGGCCGAATCTGCGTTAACGCCGCCGGCGGGTCAATGCGACGGCGCAAGCTGTCCACAATCTCACGGCGACTGTCGACTCACGCGCGGGACGCTGCCCGCCCCCGCCTTGCCGCTCCCGCCGGCCGCCGTTATAAGCGCGGCGCCCTTCCCGCAACCTTGCCTTCAAGAAAGCGCCCATGGCCCTCGAACGGACTTTTTCGATTCTCAAGCCCGACGTCACCCGCCGCAACCTGACGGGCGCCGTCAATGCTCGGATCGAGGCCGCGGGCCTGCGCATCGTCGCGCAGAAGCGCGTCGAGATGACGCGGGCGCAGGCCGAGCGCTTTTACGGCGTGCACAAGGGGCGGCCGTTCTTCGGCGAGCTGGTGGCGATGATGACCGCGGCGCCGGTCGTGGTGCAGGTGCTCGAAGGCGACGACGCGATCCGGCGCTACCGCGACGCGATGGGCGCGACCAATCCGGAAAAGGCCGCCGCCGGCACGATCCGCAAGGATTTTGCGCTGTCGATGGGCGAGAATTCCGTGCACGGCTCCGACGCGCCGGAGACGGCGGCGGTCGAGATCGCGCAGTTTTTTTCGGGCAACGAAATCGTCGGTTAGCCGGCCTCCACGGGCGCTCGCGGCTTGGCCTCGAACGCGCGCTTCAGCAGCGCGTCCTCCACGCGTTCGGCCGTTTCGCGCAAATAGGGATTATGCGATTCGCGCCCGGCGCGGCCGGCGTCGAGGTCGGCCTGGAAGCCGTCGCGCAGCGGCCAGCGCTCGGCGAGCAGCTCGAAGCCCGATTCCGCGATCGCCTCGATCGCCTTGGCGGCCTGGGCTTCCGAGCGGCCGACCTTGGACAAGATGAGGACGATGCGCCCCTCGGCGCCGCGCTTGGCGAGTCTGCGCGCGAGCGCGAGGGTCGGGCGCAGATCGTCGATCGAGGTGCCCGTCGGCAGGAACAACACGTCGCTCTCCTCGGCGAGCTCCTTGGTCATATCGTCGGCGAGGCCGCGCGTGTCGGCGATGATGAACTCGACCCCGTCGTCGTTCTTGTGCAGCTTCTTCAGGCTCTTGAACGAGCGCGCGTCGATCTCCGGCTCGATCCCGCCACGCTGCCGCGCCGCGTTCCATTCGACGCAAGTGAGCTGCTCGAGATCGAAGTCGGCGAGCAAGGCCTTGTGGCCGCGATAGGCCGCGCCGACCGCGAGCAGGCGCGCCAGCGTACTCTTGCCGACGCCGCCTTTCTGGCTGACGAAGCTGACCGTCGTCGACGGCCGATGGCCCTTGCTCATCGCCCCCTCCGCGAAACCTTCCAAGCACCATAGGACGGATCGACACGATCCAAAAGTCCTTTGCGCGTTTCGCGAGGGCGCGCGCGCTCAGCGTCCGGGCGCGAGCAGTGCGAAGACCGCGCCTTGCGGGTCGAGGCCGCGCACGATCCACTCGCCGCCGGGGACTTCGTGCGGGCCGGCGACGATCCGTCCGCCGGCCGCCTTGATCCGCTCGGCCGCCGCGTCGATGGCCGCGACGTTGAAATAATGGAGCCAGAACGGCGCCGGCGTCTCGGCCGTCTTGGTCATCATGCCGCCGCGCTGCCCGCCGTCGATCTCGAACAGCTGATAGGTTCCCATCGGCCCCATATCCATCGCCTGGGTTTTCTTCCAGCCGAACAGGCCGGAATAGAAGGCGAAGGCGGCGTCGAGGTCGCCGGCGTGCAGCTCGCGCCAGCCGGCGTTGCCCGGCGCGTTGGTCGCCAGCGGCGGGCGCGGGTCTTCGGCGGGCGCGCCCTTGAAGATGACGAACGCGGCGCCATCGGGATCGCCGACGACGGCGAAACGGCCGACGGTCGGGATGTCGGCGGCGGCGCGATGGATCTTGCCGCCGGCGGCGCTGATTTTCGCCGCGTAGGCGTCGACGTCGGGCACGCCGACATAGCCGAGCCATCCCGGCCGCGCGCCCATCTTGCGCGCGTCTTCGGGCAGGGTCATCAGCCCTGCGACCATCGTCGGGCCGGCGGAAAGCAGCGTATAGGGGGAACCGCTCATGCCGGCGTCGCTCGCCGCCCAGCCGACGACGCTCGCGTAAAAGTCCGTCGCCGCCTGGGCGTCGGAGGCCATGCATTCATACCAGACGAAGCTTCCCAGAGGCGCAGCCACGGTCGATCCTCCCTTTGCACGTCGCGAAAAGCCGGCGCCGAGCCGGCTTCGACGCCATCAGTGTCGAGCCATATCGTGTCTTGCTTATGGCGCGCGAGAATTCGAGAGCGATCGCTGCGAGCGGGTCCGCCGAGACCCGCGGCAAACGCCCGCCCGGCCACCCTCACGCCTGCAATATGGAGTTGAAGTCGAAATTCGAACCTGCTGGATTTTCGCCGATGCGCAACGTCTTGCCGTCGGGAAAGCGATGCGGCGGCACGGGGAGATTGTAGGGAGCGGGGACGCCGAGGAAGACCCGGCCCGCGAGGTCGTATTTCGAGCCGTGACAGTGACAGAAATAGCCGCCGGGCCAATTGGGCGCGGGATCGCTCGCGTCCGGTTTGGGCGTGTAGGTGGGGACGCAGCCGAGATGGGTGCAGATTCCCAGCAGAACCAGGAAATCGGGATTGATCGAGCGATGCCAATTGACCGCATAAGGCGGCTGCTGAAGCTGTGTGGAATTCGGATCGGAGAGCCGAGCGACGAGCGCCGGGTCCCGCAACGTGTCGAGCGCGGCCTGGGTGCGATGGACGATGAACACCGGCCTGCCGGCCCAGAGCGCGACGATCTGCTGGCCCGGCGGGATTTGGTCGACGTCGACGTCGAGCGGCGCGGCCGCCGCCTGGGTGGCGGCGTCGGGGTTCATCTGATCGATGAGGGGCCACAGCGTCGCGCCGACGCCGACGCCCGCCACCGCCGCCGTGGCGACAAAGAGGAAATCGCGCCGCGCCGGCGCCGGGACCGACGGGGGACCGGCGGACATTGGCGGGGAAGTCGGCATTTTGGTCGGCCTCCGGTTGCGGCCCTGACCGACGGCTGACGCCTTCGATCGAGCCTGTGATGGCGATTAGCGCATGAATCCGAGATAAATCGGGCGAAGGCGCCGTCCCGGGCAAAGGATCGACACGGCGCATCTCCGCCCCTCGATTTCAAGCGCCGCGGCCAATTGCGTTTCGCCTTCACGCCGCCGCCGCGTTCGATGCGAAAATGATGGATTATCACGAGAAGGATGGCGCCATGACGAAAAGGAACGAGATTTTTGACGCGCCGCCCGACGGCTTCCCGATGGAGCCCGCGCACCCCGTCTTGCCTGATCCGTCTTCCGACGCCGGGTCTGCGACGAGTTCCAGCGCGCTCTCGCTCGCGCGCGGCGCCGCTTTGCTTGATCCAGCCCCGAGCAACCTTGGCGCCGCAACCTCGCGCCCGCTTCTCAACCCGCGAGGAATCCCGTTGACCGCCATTTTGTCCCCTGACGCTTATTCGTCCGATGCGCTTGTTTTTCCCGAGGCGACGCAGCGGCCCGGCGTCGTTCTCGATTATTTCTTCATGCGCCGTCGCTCGGCCGCCATCGGCGAACAATTCTGGAATGTCGTCGCCGGGGGATGGGCGGACTTCAACCTTATCGAGCGCACGCGATGCGTGAGATTGTTCTCGCGTTACCAATCCTATTGGACGCCGGACATTCTTTCGCCCGAGGATCGCGCGTTCTACGACTCGCTTGCGGACGAATTCACGGCCTATCGCGGCCAGAACGGCGTGGAATTGGCGACCGGCGGCTCCTTCACTTTGTCCGAAGCGGTTGCGCACCGCTATGCGCTGGGGCGTCGCAACGTCCGCTACGTCGATCCGACGATTCTTTCGCTGCGCGTCGCGAAGAAGGACGTGGCGCTGGCTCTCACGGCGCGCGACGAAGAAGAAATCGTGTTGTTTCCCGCCGTGTGGAGCAACGTGCGCCTCAAGGCGCGCCATCCCGCGCGCGTAACGCATTGAGCAGGAAAGCGCCGCCGATCGGGGCGCGCGGCAAGGGCGGCGGGGGTTCCGCGGCCATCGGCGCCGGGATAAGCCTGGAAAGGCTGAATTCCGGCGTGATCAAGAAGGCGCGGAGGCGCGAAACTCGCGATAGGCGACGAGTCGCTCTTTGCCGGATTTGGCATTAATCCAGGGCCGGCGGCGATCCGCAGTCCGCCGACGGAGGTCGCCATGCCCGCCGATCCCACGCCCCTCATCATCGACGTCGACACCGGCATCGACGATGCGTTCGGCCTGCTCTACGCCTGCGCCTCCCCCCGCGCGCGCGTTGTCGGCGTCTCGACCGTCGCCGGCAACGTCGATCTCGCCCATGCGACCCGCAATACGCGCGCCGTGCTGGCGCTTGTCCGGCGCGCCGACATTCCCGTCTGGCCGGGCTGCGCGTCGCCGATTGTGCATGCGCCGGCGTACGCCAGAAGCGTGCATGGCGCGAGCGGGCTCGGCTACGCCGTTCTGCCCGATCCGCCGCGCCAGGACGACGCGGCGAACGCCATCGACGCGATCGTCGCCCACGCCCATGCGCTGAAGGGCGAATTGGTTCTCGTCGCCACCGGCCCGCTCACCAATATCGCGCTCGCGCTGATGCGCGAGCCCGCCCTGCCGCGGCTCGTCGAGCGCCTGACGCTGATGGGCGGCGCCTACGCCGAGGGCGGCAACGTCACGCCGGCGGCGGAGTTCAACGTCTGGCATGATCCGGAGGCGGCGCGCGTGGTCTTTCGCGCCTTCGGCGGCGAAGGCGCGGCGCCGCTCATCGCGGTCGGTCTCGACGTGACGCGCAAGACGCAGCTCGTTCCCTCGGATCTCGCCGCGCTCGCCGAGCGCTGCGCGGGCCTGGCGGGCGCGCCGGCGCTGCTGCGCTTCCTCGACGACGCGGCCCGCTATTATTTCGAACGGATGGAGAAGTCGATCGGCGCGCGCGTCTTCACCATGCACGACCCGCTCGCCGTCGCCGCCGCGATCGACCCCTCGCTCGTCGCCACGCGACGCGTCGCGGTCGACGTGGAGACGGCGGGGGCGCTGACCAGCGGCATGACCGTCGCGGACTGGCGCGGCCTCTGGCGGCGCCCGCCGAACGCCGACGTGGCGATCGCGGTCGAGGCCAAGCGCTTCATCGCCGAGTTTCTCGACGCGATGGAGAGGCTGGCGCGGGGTCAGAATGCAGTTGTCCCGCGGGATGATGGCTGACTCGTTTTCAGGTTTCGGAGGGTTGTTGCGCCCCTTGCGCGTCTTAAGGACGCGCAAGCGGCAAGGGGCGGCGCTTCGGGCGCGGGCGGCGGGCGCGCCATTCACGCCTTGGGCGGCGCGCGCGCTTCCAGTTCGGCGACGATCGCGCGCAGCTCCTGCGCACCGAGGCCCGCGGCCTCGCGCGCGTCGGCGATTAGCCGCAGATTGTTGGCGGTCGTATCCGCCTTCCAGGGTTCGTCGAGCGCGGCGAGCGCGTCGGCGAGGGCCTCGCCGGCGGCGGCCCAGTCGCCTTCGACGACGGCGAGTTCGAGCAGCGTGGCGTGATCCCAATAGTCCGGCTTCTGCGCAAGGCGTCGCCCCACCGCGTAGCGCACGACGCCGGCCATGTCCTTGGCCGCGCCGTCGCGCGGATCGGCGATCGTCATCAGCGTCACGGCGTTGATTCCGGGATAGGCGTCGCGCCAGTCGGTCTCGAAGCCCTGACGGTAGGCGGCGACGGCTTTTTTCAAGTGGCCGCGCGCCTCCGCGGCGCGCCCGGCCTCGCGCGCCTTGTTCCAGCGATCCTTATGGATGCGCCCGAGCAGGGCGCAGGTCTCGCTCGATGGCCCGCGTTCGGCGATCAATTCGGTCAGCATCGTCTCGGCTTCGCGGTCCCGCCCGAGACGGTTCAGCGCCAGCGCCCATTGCTCGCGCACCAGCGCGGTGCGCTGGAGCGCCTTGTCGAACCGCCCGCACAGATCGACCATGCGCGCCCATTGCGAGACGGCGCGGTAGGACAGCAACAGATCGACGGCGACGCCGGCCTCGGTGGTGTCGATCGCGCCGAGATCGTCGCGCAAAGCGTCGAGCGCCGCGACGCCGTCGGCGCGCGCTTCGGCAAGACGCTTCTTCAGCGCCTCGGCGTAGGCGACCTGAGTGCGGAAGACGTCGGTCTTGAGGCGATCGATCGGCGCCGGCTGATAGCCCTCGAGCAATTGGAACAGCGGCGAATCCATGGCGCGGTGCCGCCGGCTTTCGACGAGGCGCCGCGTCAGGGCCTCGCACGCCGCGCTCGCCTCGCGCGGCGCGCCGTCCTCGCCGAGCGCATAGGGCAGCGCGCGTAGCGGGCCGACGTCGAAGGGCAGGGGAGAGCCCTGCGCCATGGTCAGGACGGTCGTTTCCGGCCGCGTCGCGTGGCGGATGCCCAGCTCGTAATAGACATTGGCGTTGAGGATGGTGAGGTCGGCGATGGCGAACTCGCTGAGCAGGATGCGCTCGTACATCAATTTATGGATGAAGCCCGCGCCCTTCTCCTCGTCGGCGCGCACGACCGCGAGCTCCGCCGCCGCGACGGCGGGCCCGATGATCTCGGCGTAGATGCGGTCGAAATCGACCACTCGCCCCGCCGTGTCCGGCTTGCGGCCGAACGGCATGATGACGAAACAGACTGCGCGATGATTCACGACCCGACTCCCGCCGTCGTTGCGCGGCGCGCGATCCTAGCCTCGTCGCGGCGGCGTGTCTGCTAGGGAATCACCGGTCGTCTTTTGCGCGTATGAAGCGCGTCGGCGAGGCGCATCGCGGCCGAGCCGGGCCTCAGCGGCTTGGGCTGGCTTTCGTGCGGCGCCCAGCCGGTGAGCCAGAGCGTGTCGAAGGTCGCGCGCAGGCGCCCGTCGGAATCGGCGAAGCGTTCGGCGTAGACGGCGCCGGCGCGCGTAAACACGTCGCGGCGCAGCGGCTTGCGGCTGCGCAGGGTCAGGGCGTTGGTCGCCCCGAAAGCCCGGAGATCGCGCATCAGCGCGAAGAGATCGTCGTAGCGCGCGACGACCGTGTCGCAGTCGACGACCGGCAGCGCGAAGCCGGCGCGCTGCATCAGGCTGCCGAGCGCGCGCACGTCGGCGAAGGGGTCGACGCGCGGCGCCGCGCCGCCGAGGGCGTCGCTTTCGGCGATCGTCAGGCTGTGGCGCAGTTCGGTCAACGTTTCGCCGCCGGGGAGGGCCGCCAGAAAGAGCCCGTCGGCCTTGAGCGCGCGGCGAATCTGGATCAGCGCGCCCGGCAAGTCGTTGACGCGATGCAGCGCCATCAGCGAGACGATCAGGTCGCAGCTCTCGGCCGCCAGCGGCAGGCGCTCGACGTCGCCGACCGCGCTCGCGTAGGCGCCGCGCCCGACGGCGAGCGGCGACGGCGCGAGGCGCAGCGTCAGCGTTGCCCCGCTTCGCGCCGCCAGCGCCTCGGCCCCGTGCGGCGCCGGCGAGCCGACGTCCGCCGCGACCGCGAATTCGCGGCGCACCAGTTCTAAGCGATCGGCGAGCTCCTCGGCGGCGCGGCGCATGAGGAAGTCGGCGCTCGGGTTTGCCGGCGCCGCGCGGAGAGCGCGCTCGAGCCGCGCGGCGAGAGCTGCGCGGTCGAAGAGAAGAGGGAGCGGGGCGGGGGTCGGCACGAGCGCTTTATCGCGCGGACGCGGGCGGCGCGCAAAGGCGGGCGCGGGGCGGCCGCGGCCTGCGTCGATCGCGTGCGGCGGACGGATGCGGCTCCGGTTGAATTTCCACTTCGCGCCATTGTCGCCGTTTAGCGAGGTCGGCCGGCTTCTCCAAATCGGACGCACCATCGGCTGACGCCTATGGCCGACTCGGGTGGGAGAGCCGCCATTCGCCAGAGAGTCAGGTTAGCCCGCGAAGCCGATTCTAGACAGGCGTTTGGCGCGCTGCGCTTGGAGCTATGGCGGAAACTGGGCGACGGGGGTGAGGAAGGCGGCCTAACAGGGTTGGTGCTCAAGCCAACGGCACGAGGCATTCGGTGTCACGCGGATCATCAAAGACAACGGGAAACTTGCGGCTTGATGACGGAAAATTCGCGGTTATTCGGCTCGCGAGGTGGAGCCGATGCGCTCCGAAGCACATTCGCAACCCGCAACGAAGTGTCCGTCTTGCAAACCGCTGCCAGCGGCGGCAATCTCAGCCCGACAGAGACCTCCATCTGGAGAATCTTGGCGTCAGGCCAACACAAGACCGTCGAGGTTATCGGTCGAACAAAGCGGGCAATTGCGCTCGAGACTCCAGCCGAAATAATTTGGGGTCGGGGCCAGCCCGACTTTGAGAACGCATGGACAGCGAGCGACAGGAGAACCAGCCGTTCCTCTATGACGCCTTCATCAGCTATCGCCACGTTGAACGCGATCGCAAATGGGCGGAGTGGCTGATTGGAGCGCTGGAGAGCTACCGCACTCCGGCGGCGCTGCAGAAACTCGGCGTACCGCCGCGCCTGCGCAGGATATTCCGCGACGAGGATGAAGTCCCCGCTTCCAGCGATCTGAACGATCAAATCCGGCAGGCGCTCGTCGCCTCCCGGTTCCTCGTCGTCGTCTGTTCGCCCTATACGCCGCGCTCGGCATGGGTTCAGCGCGAGATCGAAATCTTCAACGAGCTCGGCCGCGGCGACGACGTGCTGGCGTTGCTGACCGAGGGGGAGCCGAGCGACTCGTTTCCGGCGCCCATTCTCGAGCGCCTCCGCCGCGTCGTCGATCCCGACGGCTCCACGCGCGTCGTCAAGGAAGCCAAAGAGCCGCTCGCGGCCGATGTCCGGCCTCGGCCGGGCGTGTCGACCGGACATCTGAAACACATGGCGCTGCTGCGCCTCGTCGCCGTCATCCTCGGCGTCAAATACGACGATCTCTATCAGCGCGAGCGGCAGCGCGCACGCGCTCGCCGGTCCGCCTGGGCGGCCGCCGCCGCCGTGCCGATCCTGGCGATCCTCGGCGGCGGACTCGGCTATTGGCAATGGACCCGCCCGAAGGTCTCGTACTTTCGAGACTTGGTTTTTCGTTGGGAAATCCCGGAGGGCTTGGGCCCGGTCGACGAGGCGACGCACGAGCATTTGGCGGCCAGCTTTCGGATCGTCACCCTTCACGGCAGGGTTGTGGACGTGCGGCACGAGAACAGCGAAGGATCGCTGGTTCCTGCCGACATCAACGTAGCGTTAGGCGGAATCGCCCGATGGGCCGTCCGCTACCGAGCGGACGGATCGCTGGAAAGCGCCGAAATGTCCGACACGACTGACCGTGTCGTCTACGACGAGACATATGAGCGGGATCCCGCGACGGGTCATCTCGTCGTCAATCTGAAGAAAGGCACGATGCCGATCGCCCAGGAAGCCGTCGCGAGGAGTCTCGCTTCCGAGAACGCGCTGGCCTCGTCGACGGGAAACACCGAGATCACTCGGCGGGAGCTGACCTTCGACGCCAACGGCTACGTCTACGAAACTCGCTTCCAGAACTATCTCGGTACGCCGCGACCGGACGCGGATGGCAGTTATGGGGGCAGATTCGCGCGATCGCCGGTCGGCCTTCCCACGAGAATTGCGATCATCGGCCTCGACGGTTCGGAGATCACGCTCAAGAACGGATGGCATGCGACCAGCTACGCCTACGACAGCGACAATCGGCTGGTCCGAACCGGCTACCTCGGGCCGGACGATCGACCCGTCGAAGGCCCGGACGAAGTCGCCGCAATCGTGAGAGATTACGATCCCTATGGAAATGTGACGACCGAACACAATTTCGGCGCCGACGGCGCGCCCACCCAGCGCAAAGGCGCATGCGCGATCTGGCTGCACAAATATGACGAACGTGGCCGTTCCGTGGACGACATCTGCCTGGGCGCGGATGGCCAGCCGACGCTCACGACGAACGGATACGCCAGGTACGTGACCCACTATGATACGCGCGCCTATGAGATCGCCTTTTTTGGCGTCGACGGGAAGCCGATTTCGGGACCAGACGGATGCGCCAAAGTCTCGCGCGGCTTCGACGAGCGCGGCCGTCTCATAAGACAGGATTGCCAAAACGCCGATGGCGACGCCGAGTTTGATAAATCCGGCCGATGGCGATTCACGGAGAGCTACAACGCGAGCGGCGATCTAGTCGACGTTTCGTACTTCGGCGTCGACGGAAAGCCGACGCTCGCCGCGCCGGATCAGTGCGCGCGATCGACATTGGATTTTGACGCGCGCGGCAACAGGACATCCTGGCGGTGTTTCGGCGCCGACGGCAATCGGACGCTGAGCCGCGACGGCGTGAGCGAAATCAAATCCGAATATGACCCGCTCGGAAATTTCGTCGCGGCGCACTACTTCGGAATTGATGGAAAGCCGACGGTGGCGGTCGGTTGCGGCTGCGCCGGTTTTAGACACGCTTGGGATCGTAACGGCAGCCTGACGGAAAGCACCTTCGTCGGCGTCGACGACAAACCTTCTTTGAACGCCAGTGGCTTCGCGCGCGCCGTTTTCCGTTACGACGATCGAGGCAATTCGACCGAGACGGAATATTTCGACGGCGACGGCAAGCCGACGCTGAACAAGAAGGGCTACGCCAAAATCACGTCGGCATTCGATGCGCGCGGCCACGTCGTTCGCATTTCCTATTTTGGCGTCGATGGCAAGCTCACGCTCATCGAGGGCGTCGCGTCTCATGATTACGTCTACGATCCGAAAGGCAATCGCACCGCGGCGACGAATTCCGGTCTCGACGGGAACCCGACGCTGAACCTGGAAGGCTGCGCCAAAACCACATCGGTCTACGATTCCCGCGGCAACAAGGTCGAAGAGTCCTGTTTCGGGGCGGATGGTCAGCCCGTGGTGCGCAAAACAGGGAGCGCGAGGGACACCTTCATATTCGATCCCGCGGGCCGAGTCATCGAACATGCCTACTTTGGCGTCGACGGCGAGCCGACATTGGTGGACGGCGTCGCGAAGGCGCGGATGGTCTATGGCCCCAAGGGCAAGGTTGTCGAAACCAGCTATTTCGATAGGGATGGCGCGCCGACGCTGAACAAGGACGGCTACGCCAGGATGGCCTCCTTGTACGATTCCAGAGGCAACGACGTCGAAGACTCGTATTTTGACGTCGACGGACGGCCCGCGCCCACAAAAAATGGCTACGCAATTCTGCGGCGCAATTTCAGCAAGCAGGACACAACGATGGAGGAAAGCTTTTTCGGGCCCGATGGAAAGCCGATCCTCAACAGCGAAGGCTTCGCCAAGGTCGTCCGCAGCTACGATTGGCGCACCAAGGAGAACACGCGGGCCTATTTCGGCATCGACGGCGCGCCAGTTCCCGTCGACGGCGTAGCCAAACAGGTCGGGACTTTCGACGCGCGCAAACGTGTCGTCGCCCTCGCTTTTTTCGGCGCCGACGGCAAGCCTGTCGCCGGAAAATCAGGCGAAGCCAAGACAACTTGGCGATATGACGAGCGCGGCAACATGATCGAAGCGGATTTTTTCGGCGCCGACGGGAGGCCGGCGGACAATCGCAAAGGGGTCGCGATCCTGAAGAACGAATACGACGAGCGCAGCAAGCTGCGTAGGTCGATGTTTTTTGGACCTGACGGTAGACCGGTCGCGACAGACGAGGACATCGCGCAGATCGCCACCGCTTTCGACGCGCGCGGAAATGAGATCGAACGCAGCTTTTTCGGCGTCGACGGCAATCCGACTCTGGGAAAGTTCGGAGCGGCCACGGTCCGAAAGAAATTCGACGATCGCAGCCGACTGACAGAGGAGTCCTTTTTCAGCGTCGACGGCGCGCCGATCGTCGCCCGCGCCGGCTACGCGAGAATCACCTACCTCTATGATCCCCGGGGCGAGCAGATTGAACGCGCCTATTTCGGGCCCGATGGGAAATCGTCGCCTTTTTCCCTTGGCTTTGCGCGGGTCACGACGTCCTACGACGATTGGGGCGAGGTGTTCGAGGAGCGCTATTTCGATCCGGCCGGGCGCGAAATTCCGGTCGGGGTGGTGGTCAGCCAGGTCCTACCCGGCGGTTTCGCCCAGCGAATGCAGTTCGCGGTCGGCGATCGCCTCCTCACCTACGCGGGCCGCAAGGTCACCTCGCCGAAGCAGTTCGCCGATCTGGTCCTCGACCCGTGGTTGAGTGAAACGCGGATCCTCACGATCCGTCGCGGATCGCAGGTCTTGACGTTTCAGGCGCCGCTCGGCCGCCTCGGCGTAGAAATAAAACTCGCCGTCGCGGAAGCCCCGGTCGAAGCGAATCCGGAATGAAGACATGGCGCCGCCCGCCCTTGATTCCCCCGCCCCCACCCCCGACACCTTCCGTGTAGTAACTCCCAAGCCGTCGGCTATTCGGTAAGGACGAGCCTGATCTGGGTTGGGCATGCGGCGAGGGTCTGGAGGTCATTTTGACCTTCATCATCCTGAGGTCCTGTTCGGCCAGGTTGTTGGTGAAGGGCACGTCGAAATCGGTGAGGAAGCGCAGCGTTTCGACTTTGAACGTCTTCAGCCTTTCGAGCAGATTGTGGCCGGGCCGCTGCTTGGGGCGCCCACGCGCCTTTGGGTTTCGCTCCAACTTGGGCAGTTGGCGATGGAAGGCGAGGCCGAGCCGGACCGCCGCCCAATATCGGTCGATGAACGCGTCGAGTTCGTGGGGCGCCAGGGCGTGCGCGCCCGCCTCGCGCGCTTTGTGCACCGCGACATTGGCGGCGAGGAGCATGTCGCGCATGAGTTCGGCCCAAGGTTCTTTGTCGAACTCGATCAGGCTCTGGAGTTCGCGTAGGATATGGGCGTTGCAGAAGGCGTGGGCGACCGTATCGAGCCGACGGTAAGGCAGGAAGTGGTCGTGCACGACCACGCCCCCTTGCAAATCCTGCGGGATCGCGCCGCGCTTTTCGTCGGCGCGATAGAAGGTGAAGGCCTGGCTCGACGTCGTGTGCAGCCATTGCAGCTTGCCGGCGATGCGAAATCCGGTCCCCGGGCTCTTCGACCCGGGGATGGCGAACCCTCGCCTCGGCCACGCGCTCGCCGATGCGCTCATAGACCTGGCGCAGCTCTTGCCCCTTCTTTCCAACCCAGGCGACGATGCTGGCGGGACAGAGCCGCGGCGCGCCGAACAGATCGCTCAGCGCCTGCGCGGTCCGATCCTCGGGGATGAGTTGCTGGATAATAGGGTATCCCCTTCACTCCAGTAAGCCCGCGTGATAGCTTCGGGGGATGGAAGTCGTAAGAAATCTTGTCCCTGGGGTTGATTACCCCAGGACGTTTCAAGAGGTTGACGAGTGGTTC
>JBEKAL010000055.1:0-16773 GCA_050015935.1 Roseiarcus sp. | reverse complement strand
CGTGTTGCTGGCGAAAAGCCGGCCACAGGCCGCTTTTCGCCAGCAACACGACTTGAAAACCAAAACGCCATCGCCGCGCGGAGCGGTCAAGGTTCGCGAAGCGACCGCGAAGCGGCTCGACCTTGACGGCGAGCACGGCGATGGCAAGCGGCAGGTTCGTTACAATTGCGAATGCAGATGGCGACTACTGTGCCAGTTCGTGTGTCGGCAATCCGCATGCGGTGACTGTCAATTCGCGTCGCTTTGAGCGCGCTCAAACAGTTTCTCGACGTACTCAATCAAGCCTCTCAACGCCGCTCGATTGTTCGCCATAATGTGCTGCAGAAGTTCGAGAGAGTGGCGTGTCTTCGTGAATTCGAGTTTGCTGCCCGACAATTCCGTACACACTGCCTTGATGAGCGCAGCAGCGTCGACCTTTGCGAGCCAACGTTCGTTGAAGATATCGCCATTCCATTGGCTAGAGGCCCTAAATGTTACGTCGCCGCCCACGGCCCGCAATCGGGCGCTTACCACGTCTGGCGATAGAGAGCCCTCGAACTCTGGTACATGCTTGCCAATGAATGTCGCGATTGCAGCCGGGTCAATCAAGAAGCACTCGAAATGTCGGCGAGGCAGGAACAGCAGGCGGCCCGACGCTCGCCGTTCCAGCTCGCGCATTTGTGTTTCCGTCAATGCCTCTCGATCGAAGCTGAACGTGACCGATTTGACAAGCGGCGACGCGGCCTCGCTCAATCGTCGATAAACGTCGAAAACTAGTTCGCGGCGTTTCGTCTTCGCAAAGAAGTCACCCGTAGCGACAACAGGTGCGATGAGAAGTCCGCGCGGCAGCGAACCACATTTCTCACTGTAGATAAACGGAAAGCAAAGGGCTTCTGTCGGTCCTTCGACCCAGATCACACGTTCAGCGGCAAATACATCCGTCATCGAAACGCCGAGCAGATCGGCGACTCCGTGTAATTGATCCACCTTCTTGAGATCTACGCGTTCAATAGAGGAGGCAAAACAATCTTTGCGGATCATATACACCGAGGACGGATTCCCAGAACTTATGACGTCTGACGAATGCGTCGAAATGATATACTGGTGTTGGGGGTATTCAGTTTGCATTATACGTAATAGCGCTTTGGTGGCCGCAGGATGGAGAAAGCTTCTTATCTCATCAATGACAATGACGGCTTCGTCCATTGTCATCATCACAGTTAGAATCGCAAGCACCTGAGCTACACCTGTCCCCGAATCGTCAAGGCCAAAGCTAAGTTCGGGACGTTCTCTTGCTTCTGTTGGCCAGACACGAATTTCGAATTGGCTTGGCAGTGTAGTGACGCTGAGGTTGCCGATCGTCGAAATTACGTCACGCAAGTGCCCGACGAGCTTTCGGAACACATCGCCTTGCTCTCCCTGAAGTACCGCCAATACTTGCGCGAGATTCGAGGCGTTAGGTAAGAGGCGGTCGGAACGACCATGATGGCTCTTACCGATACTGTATCGTTGCGCAGTAAAAGCAAATAGCTTTTGGGTGAATACAATATTAATAGCTGTCGCTAAGTTGTCGCCGGTACCAGCCATTGGCCCTTGTGCTACAATTTTGCCGCCATCGGGCCGCAAATCAATGCGGGTGCGCGCTGCGCCTGAAAATAGACCGTGTGACGGTGAGCGGCGCGAGAAAAATCCCGAATCTGGATTCCGGGCCAACTCAAATTCAAACTGCTTTCCGACCAGTGACGCCGGAAAGCCTGGAATATCAACTGGCGCGGTCTCAATTGGCCACTAAATGACTTTTCCCTGTTTCAATATCGCGCTTTCGAGTTCGTTCCAGGATATTCGGACGTCGTAATGTGCCCTTGGCGCTTCCAGTCGTTCATGTTGATAAATACCTTCGTCTCGGTGCCGATTATCTGCTAGCTTCTCGTCGAAAGCGCGAAGCAGCGCGCTCTTTCCGACGTTATTTGGACCGACAATGAGGTTTGTCCCTGGCGAAAGCTCGATCCAGCCGGTATCTCGGAACGAGCTAAAATTTCTTAGGCTGAAGCGAACCAATTGCATTGTCTGAACTCGCGATCGGCTTCCGGGGTCACAGGTCGAGGCCGTCGCGGCGCAGCTCCTGCATCAGCCCGGTCCGTTCGCTGCAAGAGCCGGCCTGCAGAGGCAGGGCGTTGACGACGATTCCGGTGTCGGAAAGAATGTCGGCCTCGATTCTTGCGATCCTTCCGGCCTCCTTGCCGAAGCCGTCGAGGTCTTTGAGAAACACCGCCACGTCGTAGTCGGAATCGGCGCGCGCGTCGCCGCGGGCGCGGGAGCCGTAGAGCACCACGCGCTCGATCCGCTCGCCATAGACTTCATCGAGCGCGGCGCGGAATCGGCTCAAGATAGGATCAACGATCGTCGCCATGTATTTCGTATAGCACAGGCGGTTTTCGCGGGTGAAACCCAATCTGGCGATCCCGGCAGGGCGCCTCTCCCGTGCCCTTCCCGACCGCATGAATCGCCACACGGCAACCCGCGCCCTCGCGCCGAACTTCGACGAACTCGCTCACGCCGTCTCCGTCAAAACGGATTCGTAAGGGGCGAGCGCGCCGGCGCCCGAAGCGATCGAGCGCGCCAGGCCCGGCGCCGCCGTCGCCAGTTTTTCCGCGAAGAAGCGCGCGAGGCCGATGCGCCCGCGTTGCGATTCGTCGCCGCGCGCCGTCAGGTCCTGCGCGGCGAGCCCGGCCTTGGCGAGACAAGCGCCGCCCAGCGCGAGGCCGAACAGCTTGAGATAGGCCGAGGCGCCGGCGAGGGCGGAGGCGGGATCGGCGCCGAGCGCCTCCCGCATGTAGCTCGTCGCTTGTTCGAGCGCATCGACCGCTTCGCTCAAGATCTCGGCGCTCGCGCCGAACGCGGCCTCGCCGCGCTCGGCGACTTCGGAAATGATCGCGCGCATCCCGGCGATTTCGCGCGCCGCGGCCGCGCCGCCGGAGAGCGGCAATTTGCGCTGCACGAGATCGATCGCCTGGATGCCGTTGGCGCCTTCGTAGATCGCGGCGATGCGGGAATCGCGCATGTGCTGCGCGGCGCCGGTTTCCTCGATATAGCCCATGCCGCCGTGCACTTGGACGCCGAGCGAAGCGACTTCGTCGCCGATGTCGGTGGAGAACGCCTTGGCGATCGGCGTCAGCAGCGCCGCGCGCTCGCCCGCCGCGGCGCGCTCCTCGGCGTTTCGCGCGCGCAGCGAGCGGTCGATCGCCAGCGCGGTCAAGTGGCAGATTCCGCGCGCCGCCTGGACCAGCGCCTTCATCGTCATCAGCATGCGCTGGACGTCGGGATGCTCGATGATCGGGCTCATGCCGGCGCCGCCTTTGGCGCTCCGCCCCTGGCGGCGCTCGCGCGCATAGCAAAGCGCCTGTTGCAGCGCCCGCTCGCCGATCGCCACGCCCTGCAAGCCGACGGCGAGCCGCGCGCTGTTCATCATCACGAACATCGCCGCGAGGCCGCGGCCTTCTTCTCCGACCAGCCAGCCCTTGGCGCCGCCCGCGTCGCCGTAGATCATGACGCAGGTCGGGGAAGCGTGAACGCCGAGCTTGCGCTCGACGCCGGCGCAGCGTACGTCGTTGCGCGCGCCGAAAGAACCGTCGGGCCCGACGAGGAATTTCGGCGCCAGAAACAGCGACAGGCCGCGCGTTCCCGCCGGCGCGTCGGGCAGGTGCGCGAGCACGAGATGGACGACGTTGTCGGCCATGTCGTGTTCGCCGTAGGTGATGAAAATCTTCTGGCCGAAAATGCGATAGGTTCCGTCGCCGACGCGTTTCGCGCGGGTCTCCACCGCGGCGAGGTCCGAGCCGGCCTGCGGCTCGGTCAGATTCATCGCGCCCGTCCAGGCGCCGCTGACCAGCCGCTTCAGATACGTCTCGCGCAGCGCCTTGCTTCCGTGGGCGTCGAGCGCGCCGATCGCGCCTTCGCTGAGCAGCGGACAAAGCGCGAAGCCCATCGAGGCGCCGTTCCAGATTTCGCTGCAGGCGAAATTGACCGAATGCGGCAACCCCATGCCGCCGTATTCGGGCGAGGCGGTCACGCCGGCCCAACCCGCCTCGGCCCATTGCCGATAAACGTCGCGGAATCCGGGCGGCGTGACGACCGCACCGTTCTCGTAAGCCGCGCCGACCCGATCGCCGACGCGGTTCAGCGGCGCGATGGCTTCGGTGGCGAAACGGCCGGCTTCTGAGATCACCGAGGCCGCCGTCTCGACGTCGAGGTCGCCGAACAGTCCGGATTCGATCGCTTCGTCGAGCCCGGCGACGTGTTTGAGCGAATAGAGGATGTCGGCGACCGGCGATCGATAGGACATGGCGCTCCTCGGACGCGGGCGTCGGCGTCTTTGCCTCGCGCGCCGCTTGTCGGCTAGCTTGTCGCGCCGAAAGGCGCCCGCCAAGCGGGAAGAACGTTTGAATATAAACCAAATGCCGTGCAAGGCGGCGAGGCGCCCTCATGCCATCGATCCGTAGTCGAGCGACCCGTCTCGCGCCAGCCAACGCCGAGACCATCGCCGCGGCCGCCGCTTGCCTGCGGGCCGGCGGTCTCGTCGCGATGCCGACCGAAACCGTCTATGGCCTCGCGGCCGACGCGACCTCGGACGCGGCGGTCGCGGCGATCTTCGCCGCCAAGGGACGGCCCGCGTTCAATCCCCTGATCGCCCATGTCGTGGATCGGCAAAGCGCCGAGCGCGAGGCGATCTTCGATCGATACGCGAGAAAACTGGCGCGGGCGTTCTGGCCGGGTCCGCTCACTCTGGTGGCGCCGGCCTCGCCGACCTGCCGGGTCAGTCTTCTCGCCCGCGCCGGCCTCGACACCGTCGCCCTACGCGCGCCCGCTCACCCGGTCGCGCGCGCGCTGATCGAGGCGGCCGGCGTTCCGCTCGCCGCGCCTTCGGCCAACCGCTCGGGGCGCGTCAGCCCGACGCGGGCCGAGCACGTCGCCGCCGATCTCGACGGCCGGATCGACTGGATTCTCGATGCCGGCCCGACGCCGCTGGGGCTGGAGTCGACGATTGTCGCCTGTCTCGGCGGGACGCCGCGTCTCTTACGCCCAGGGGCGATCGCGAGAGAGAGAATCGAGGCCGAATTGGGCTTCGCGGTCGCGAGCGACGCCTCGCGGGGCGCTGGCGACGCTCCGATCGCGCCGGGAAGGCTGAAGTCGCATTACGCGCCCCGCGCCTCGCTTCGTCTTGCGGCGATTGAAGCGGCGAGCGATGAGGCGGCGCTCGATTTCGGCGGCGCCCTCTCCTCGAGCCCGGCCCGGACGAGGCTCGATCTGTCGCGTGTCCGCGATCTCGACGAGGCGGCCGCGAACCTCTTCGCACATCTGCGCGCGCTCGACGCGACGGGCACGCCGCGCATCGCCGTCGCGCCGATCCCCGAAAGCGGTCTCGGCTCGGCGATCAACGATCGGCTGCGCCGCGCCGCCGCGCCGCGCGACGGCGCGCCGTAGACTTCGGGCTCGCGCGGCCTATCGCTGCGGCGGCGACCCGAACGGTGTCTTTTTTTTTGCAAATTCGACTTGCGCAACTGCACGCCCTGGGAGAATCTGCGCGTCCTCGCATAGCGCCGCCGATCGACCCTCGAGATATGAATTCCGCTTTGGACTGGGATGAATTTCGGCTGGTCAAGACCATCGCCGACGCGCGCTCGCTGGTTGGCGCGGCCGAGGCGCTCGGCCTGAACCACTCGACGATTTTCCGTCGGCTCGCCGCTCTCGAAAGCGCGGTCGGCGAGCGTTTGTTCGAGCGTTCGCGCGCCGGCTATCAGCCGACTGCGGCGGGCGAGGAAATGATCGGACTCGCGAGCGCGATGGCCGATTCGATCATCGAGTTCGAGCGGCGCGTCGCCGGACGCGACGCGAAGCCGAGCGGCGAATTGCGCGTCACCACGGTCGACTCGATCGCGATTTTGCTGTTGCCGTCGATCCTGGCGCGCTTCCGCGCCGTCAATCCCGGCGTCCAGCTCGAACTGATCGTCGCGGCGCAGACCCTCAATTTGTCGCGCCGCGACGCCGAAGTGGCGATTCGCACCACCAACGAGCCGCCGGAGGCGCTGGTCGGCCGACGGATCTGCGTCATGCGTTGGGCCGTCTACTGCTCGGCGGGCATTGCGGCGGAGTTCGGTCCGCGAGTCGTCGCGGCGGCGCCCTGGATCGGTTTCGGCGACCATTACGCGCCGTCGCTGGGCAAACGCTGGGTCGACGACAACGTCGGCCCACGCCGTCAGGTGTGTCGCGTCAATTCCGTGCTGGGCATCGCCGAAGCGGCGGCGCTCGGCGTCGGCGCCGCGGTCCTGCCGTGCTTCGTCGGCGACCGGCGCCCCGAGCTCAGCCGCATCGGCGCCCCGCAGTCCGAACTCGACATCGATCTGTGGATTCTCACCCACGCCGATCTGCGCCAGTCCGCGCGCGTGCGCGCGTTCATGGAATTGGCCGGCGCCGAACTCGTCAAGATGCGAAAGGCTATCGAGGGCTCCGCCGGCGAGCCCGGCTGACGCCATTTCCGAGGACTTCCGACTGCCGTCGCGCCCGTGCTTGTCGCTGGCGTCCACGCCGCGCGGTTGCCTGCATCCATCGCCAAGAGGCTGACAATCCCGCGCCGCTTCGTTCGGCGAAGCGGCGACGCGACAGTATGAACGGCGGTGTCGAGCACAGCCATCGCGGCGGTCAATATTTTCGGCCATCGGCGTGGGACTGTGCGAGGGCGCTCGGACCGCGGCGGCGGCTCATCGCTTCGTGACGCCATCGCCGCCTAGCCGCCGCGGGGGCTTGAATTCCCGGCGACATCGTATTAATCAAACGATTGATTGACATCAGAGTCCGAGTCGCTTTTGGCCATGTCGGCAAAATCGTTCGCCCCCGTTGGCGAAGCTCGCGGCGAGGCCACGCGCGCGACGCTCGTCCGAGTCGCCCTCGATCTGTTCGGCGCCCATGGTTTCGACGCCGCGTCGACGCGCGCGATCGCGGCGGCGGCGGGGGTCAATGTCGCGAGCATCGCCTATCACTTCGGCGGTAAGGAAGGCCTGCGGCTGGCGTGCGCCGATTATGTCGCCGCGACGATCCGCGCGGCGCTCGGACCGGTGACGAGCGGCGCCGTCGAATCGGCGCGTCTGACGCCCGCGGCGGCGCGAATGCGTCTGGCGCAGATCGTCGAAGCCATCGTCGGCTTCATCGTCGTCAGCGCCGACGCGCAGGCGATCGCCCGCTTCTTGTTGCGCGAGCAATTCGAACCTTCGCCGGCCTTCGAACGGTTCTACTCCGGCGCTTTCGCGCCCATGCACGAGCGCGTTTGCGCGATCTGGGCATCGGCGACCGGCGCCGAGGCGGGCAGCGTCGAGACCCGGCTCGCCACGCTGGCGATGCTCGGTGAGATCCTCTACTTCCGCCTCGCTCGACGCGCAGTGCTGCGCCGCATGGATTGGCGCGATATCGGTTCCCGCGAAGCCGAGGACATTCGCCGAATCCTGGTCGCTCATCTCGACGCCGCGATCGCGGCCGCCAGGAGGGCTCAGCCGTGATCCTCGAAACGCTCTGCGCCATCGGCGTGGTCGCGAACTGGCTATCGATCTGCGCGCCGGCGAATACCGCCGTGGTCGGCTACGTCGAAGGCGAATATGTCGAGATCGCGCCGATCGACGTCGCGCGCATCGTCTCGCTTTCCGTGCGGCGCGGCGACTGGGTGAAGGCCGGCGACCCGATCGGCGCGGTCGAAGCGACCGACGCGGAAATCGCGGTGCGCAACGCCGAAGGCCAGCTCGCCCAGGCTCAGGCGGAACTCGCAAATATTCTCTATGGCCGGCGGCCCGAGGAAATCGCGGCCATCGCGGCCTCGCTGAACGCGGCCAAGGTGCAAACGGAAGACGCCAAACGCTCCCTCGACCGCAAGCGCGATCTCAACGCGCGCGGCTTCGCGCCGCAAGCCGATCTCGATTCCGCACAAACCGCCTATGACGTTGCCGTGGCGCGAGTCAGCGAATTGACCGCCAATCTCGCCGTCGCGAAACTTCCGGCGCGCGCCGAGGAAATCGCCGCCGCGCAGAGTCGAGTCGCTCAGGCGCAGGCCAATGTCGACCAGACGCGATGGCGATTGCAGCAGCGCGACCTGACCGCGCCCGCGGCCGGGCAAATCTCCGACGTGATCCGCCGGCCGGGCGAAGTCGCCGGGCCCAGCGCTCCCGTCGTTTCGATGCTGCCGAACGGCGCGATCAAGCTGACGATCTTTGTGCCGGAGGCGGCGCTGTCGTCGCTCGCGCTCGGGCAGGCGCTCATCGTGCGCTGCGACGGCTGCGAGCCAGGCCTCACCGCGGCGATCAGCTATATCGCGCGCGAGCCGGAATTCACGCCGCCGGTAATTTATTCGCTGGAGAGCCGCCAGACGCTCGTCTACCTCGTCGAGGCGCGGCCGGCGCACGACGTCGCCCTGCGGCTGCAGCCGGGCCAGATCGTCGACGTCGACCTGCCGCGGGCCGGGCCATGAACGTCATCGACGTCTCCGGGCTCACCAAGTCTTTCGACGGGCGCATGGCCGTCGACCATATCACGCTGCGCGTCGGCGCCGGCGAGATCGTCGGTTTTCTCGGACCCAACGGTTCCGGCAAGACGACGACGATCCGCATGATCTGCGGGCTGCTGACGCCCGATGCGGGGCAGGGGACCGTGCTCGGCTTCGACGTGCGCGGCGACAGCGCGCGCATCAAGCGCGAAGTCGGCTACATGACGCAGAGGTTCTCGCTCTACGAGGACCTCACGATCGAAGAGAACCTCTATTTCGTCGCGAGGCTCTATAAGCTGTCGCCGCGCCGGCAAACCGTCGCGGCGACGATCGAGCGACTCGGCCTGACCTCGCGCCGGCGACAACTGGCCGGCGCGCTTTCGGGCGGCTGGAAACAGCGGCTCGCCTTGGCCGCGTGCATCATGCACCGGCCGCGACTGCTTCTGCTCGACGAACCGACGGCCGGCGTCGATCCCAAGGCGCGGCGCGAGTTCTGGGACGAAATTCATCGCCTGGCGGCCGGCGGCCTCACCGTGCTCGTCTCGACCCATTACATGGACGAAGCCGAGCGGTGCCACCGCATCAGCTACATTTCCTACGGCAAGATGCTGGCGACGGGGACGGCCGAGGAGGTGGTGCGCGACTCCGGGCTGTCGACGTTCATCGTCCGCGCGCCGCCGTCCGCCGGGCTCCTCGAGCGCGTCGCCGCGCTCGACGGCGTGCAGCAGGTCGCGCCCTTCGGCGCCGCGCTGCACGTCGTGGGCGTCGAACGCGAGCGCATGGCGGCGGCGCTGGCGCCGCTCGCGCGCGAAGCCGGGGTCACCGTCGAGCCGGGCGTGACCAGCCTCGAAGACGTGTTCATTCATTTCATGGCCGTCGGCGACGACGCGCAAGACTCCTCGAGGGCGGCGTGACCGGCTTTTCGCCGCTGAACCTGGCTGCGATCCTCGCCAAGGAATTCATTCAGATGCGGCGCGACCGCGTCACCTTCGCGATGATGCTTCTCATTCCGATCCTTCTGCTCATCCTGTTCGGCTACGCCATCAACACCGATCCCAAGAAGCTGAACGCGGCTCTGCTGACGACCGGCCAGGACCGCTATACGCGCGCCATCGTCTCCGCGATCGAGCTCAGCGGCTACTATCGCTACATCGCGCGGCCGAGCACCCTGGCGGAGGCCGAAAGCCTCGTCGCGGGCGGCCAAGTCTCGTTTGTCGTCGTCGTTCCGAGCGATTTCGGCGTGCGCATCGATCGCGGCGACAGGCCGGAAATCCTCGTCGTCGCCGATGCGACCGACCCGGCCGCGGCCAGCGGGGCCCTCGGCGCGCTCGATACGGTGGCGCGGCGAGCGCTGCTGCGCGAACAGGGCCGCGAGGCCGAGGCCGCCGATGCGCAATCCGCCGATCTGACCATCACGGTGCACAAACGCTACAATCCCGAAGGCATCTCGCAATACAACATCGTGCCGGGCTTGCTCGGCGTCATCCTGCAGATGACGATGGTGATGATGACGTCGATCGCGCTGACGCGCGAGTTGGAGCGCGGAACGATGGAGAACCTCCTCGCGATGCCGGTCAACGCCGCCGAGATCATGCTCGGCAAAGTGCTGCCTTACTTCGTCGTCGGGGCCGTGCAAGTGACGGTGATCCTCGCCGCGGCGCGGGCGCTGTTCCACGTGCCGTTCGTCGGCTCCTTGTCGTTGCTGTTGTCGGGAATTCTGATTTTCGTCTTCGCCCTGGTTCTTCTCGGCTACACGATTTCGAGTTTCGCGCGCACGCAGATGCAGGCGATGCAGCTCGCGTTCTTCTTCTTCCTTCCGTCGCTGCTGCTCTCCGGATTCATGTTCCCGTTCGACGGCATGCCCGTCTGGGCGCAGGATTTCGGCCAGACGTTCCCGCTGACGCATTTCTTGCGCGTCGTGCGCGCCGTCATGCTGAAGGGCGCGATCCTGCGCGACGTCGCCTTCGAGCTCGGCGTGCTCGCCTTGTTCATCCCGGTTTATGCGTTGCTCGCGCTAACTCGGTTCCGACGCACGCTGGACTAGCGCCCGTTCTTCGCACCCGCGGGGATGAATGGCCGGTCGCATCGTTTGCGGGGCAGGGGCCGACGCCACGGGGGGTCGATGTTGCGCGCCGCTTGACGCTCTTCATTCGAGAACGCGACAATGCCGTACGACGGCTTCGCCGGCGCCCGGCCGATGTTCGCCGAGCTTCGGTTCCACGACCTTGTTCTCCAACGAGGGCGCCAAAGCCGCCTTTCGGCGACGGCGGGGTCTGGGCTCGTTGCTTGAAGTCTTACCTGCCATCGTGTTATCCATCGGTCACATCAAAGTGAATGGGCGCGAGGCGCGAGGCGAATACCAACCGCCCCCAGCGGAGGAGAACGGCATGCATTACAGACACTTTGGCCGCACCGGATGGGAGGTCTCCGAGATCGGGATCGGCAGTTGGGAAATCGGCGCCGATTGGGGGCCGGTGGAAGACCGAGACGCGCTGGCCGCCCTGAACGAGGCTCTGGATCGAGGCGTGAATTTCATCGACACCGCCGATGTCTATGGCGATGGCCGTTCCGAGAAACTGATCGCTCGGGCGCTGAAATCACGCGGCGGCAAGCGGCCGTTCGTCGCCACCAAGGCGGGCAGGCGCCTCGATCCCCATGTGGCGGCCGGATACAATCGCGAGAATTTGACGGCCTTCGTCGAGCGCAGCCTGCGCAACCTCGAAGTGGACACGCTCGATCTGGTCCAGCTGCATTGTCCGCCCACGGAGGTGCTCTATCGGCCCGAAACTTTCGACGCGCTGGACGGCTTGGTCCAACAAGGCAAGATCCGTTACTATGGGGTCAGCGTCGAGAAGGTGGAGGAGGCGATCAAGGCGCTGGAGTATCCCGCCATGACCAGCGTTCAGATGGTCTTCAACATTTTCCGCCAGCGGCCGGCTGAATTGTTCTTCGATCTAGCCAAGAAGCGCCAGGTCGCGATCATCGCTCGCGTGCCGTTGGCGAGCGGCCTGCTCACCGGGCAGTTTACGCGCGATACGAAGTTCGATCCGAGCGATCATCGCAATTACAATCGCCACGGCGAAGCGTTCGACGTTGGCGAAACGTTTGCGGGCGTCCCTTACGAAATCGGTCTGGCCGCGGTCGAAGAATTGCGCGCGCTCGTGCCTTCCGGCGTGACCATGGCGCAGTTCGCCTTGCGCTGGATTCTCATGCACGACGCGGTCAGCGTGACGATCCCCGGCGCCAAGAACGCTCAGGAGCCACGGCAGAACGTCGTCGCGTCTGATCTACCGCCTCTCTCGCCTGAGACCATGGCGCGCGTCGCTGCAATCTATCAACAAAGGGTCAAGCCGTTCGTGCATCAGCGCTGGTGAGACTCGGGGTCGAAGCGCGGACCTGAGCGCCGCATGACCGAATACGTTCGGGTCCGCGGCGCTTGCGGTTGCGTCGCGGGTGTTTAGAGGAGGGGCCGATGCCGGACCGAGTTATTGACGCACACCAACATTTCTGGGACCCGGCGACTGGTTCATGCGGCTGGATGACCGAGGAATACGCGCCGATTCGCCGCGTGTTCGCGCCCGATGATCTACGGCCAGAACTCAAGGCCAATCATGTTGACGGCGCCGTCTTGGTTCAGACTTGGCACGACTTGGAGGAAACCCGAGACTTCCTCACGACCGCAGCAAGCAATGATTTCATTGCCGGCGTTGTCGGCTGGGTGGACCTCACCGATCCCAAAGTGGACGAAACAATTGCCGCGTTGAAAGCGCGATCAGACGGGCGGTTCCTTGTTGGCGTTCGTCATCTCGTGCATAACGAACCCGATCCCGACTGGTTGCTGCGGGACGACGTACGGCGCGGTCTTGCCGCCGTCGGCCGCGCCGGACTGACGTACGACCTGCTGTTGCGGACCCGCGAACTGCCCGCGGGACTTCAAACCGTCGAGGCCTTTCCGGACATGCGGTTCGTGATCGACCACATTGCCAAACCCAACATCCGAGAGGGCGTTTTCGAGCCGTGGGCCGCGCTCATGCGTCGCTTCAGGCCGCACCGAGGCCACGTCTGGTGCAAGTTGTCGGGGATGGTCACCGAGGCAAATTGGAAAGCCTGGCGGCCGCAGGATCTAAGGCCCTTCGTCCTCGAAGTGTTGGATATCTTCGGCCCCGACCGCTGCATGTTCGGCTCGGACTGGCCGGTCTGTCTGGTGGCGAGCAGCTACAGCCGCGTCAAGTCAGCGCTCGAATCCTGTCTCGACCGCTTGTCTCCGGCGGAGCGCACACTCGTCTTCGGCGGAGCGGCGATCCAGGCCTACCGTCTCCGGGACTTCGATCGCGCCGGTTAATTCCATGAGCGGGCATTCCCGCGGGAGCCAGTCGCCATGAACGCCAATGAGAAGAATGTACTGAACTGTCATCCAATGTCGGTCCGCGTCGGATTCGGCGCCAGCGGCCTGGGGAATCTGTATCGAGTGATTTCGGACGCCGATGCGGATGCGACCCTCGCGGAAGCCTACGCAAAGGGGATCCGCTATTTCGACACCTCGCCGTTTTACGGCTTCGGCCTGAGCGAGTTGAGAGTCGGCCGCTTCCTCCGCACCCTGGACCGCGACGCGTTCCTTCTGTCTTCGAAGGTCGGGCGCTATATGACGCCGCCGCGCGGGCAGCCAGTCGACACGCTCCACTGGGCCGGGCCCCTCGAACTGAAGCCCGTGTTCGACTACAGCTATGACGGCGTCATGCGCTCGATCGAGCAATCCATCGTGCGCTTGGGATTCGAACGCATCGACATCTTGCTCATTCACGATGTCGACCGGTGGACGCACGGCAAGGAGTTCGACCGGATGTTCGCGACCGCAATGGGGGGGGCCTACCGCGCCCTCGCCGAATTGCGCAAGGCGGGGCACGTCAAAGCTATAGGCGTCGGGGTCAACGAGCCGGACGTGGCCGCCGATTTCGTTCGCGCCGGTGAGTTCGATTGCGTGATGCTGGCAGGCCGCTACACGCTCCTCGACCAAGCGGCGCTCAACAATTTTTTCCCCTTGGCCTTGTCGCGTGGAATCGATGTGATCGCTGTGGGAGTGTTCAATTCAGGGATCCTCGCACAAGCGCCGCCTTACCGCAGACCGACCTACGATTACGCCGAGGCGTCGCCCGAGATTATCGAGCGGGCGACCCGCGTCGCTCAGATCTGCTCCGCTTATGGCGTGCCGCCACAAGCGGCGGCTGTGCAGTTCCCGCTGGGCCATCCTGCGGTGAAGGCGGTTGTGCTGGGAATGAGCAAGCCTGACCACGTCCGCCAGACTTTGGATTGGTTGGACGTCGATATCCCGCCTGAACTCTGGGAACGGTTGAAGGCCGACGGCGTGCTGCAGCGCGACGCGCCAATTCCAATCGGAACGAAAGCGCGCTGACAGAGGAAGACGGCGGTTCGGGAGCGGTCGCGAGGTCCAAAAGGATAAACCCGGCGGCGCCGTTATGGCCGACCTCGAAATCTACCGCGATCGCAGCGATAAGCGAGCGCATGATCGAGGTCGGGCGGCGCTCGGTCGGCAACCGCTTCTTCGGTTACGCCGGAGATGCTCTCGATGCGTCGGTGTAGATCGCGCCGCCATTGGCGGCGCAGCGCTTCAGGAGCAAGCCGCTCGCGAAGCGCGCTCTCCACAGTGCCGTAGCGAGCGAGAGGCTTGCGGGGGCCGCCAATGGTTCTCCGGCAGAGCCGGGTCGCGAACGTCAACGCGACCGAGGAACCCGCGATGACCGACGCACAATGGCCCTGCAAGCTCTTTTGCAAGAGACCCCTGACGCGGATTTCCTGCGCCAGACGATCGGCTTTTCCGCCCAGCGCCTGATGGAGCTGGGCGTTGAAAGCGCGGTCGGCGCCGCCGATAGCGAAGGCTGTTGCGACCGCCTGGCCCAGCGTAACGGCCAGCGCGCTTCCCGAATAGTCAGAATCGATAGGAGATTGCTGAATCGGGGGAGAGGCGATTCGCCGTTCATGCTGGCCCCCTGCAGCCCCGATCTCGATCCCGTCGAGCAGGTCTTGGCCAAGCTCATGAGCACGCTTCGCCAAATGGCCAAGCTCAGCCGTCGACGGCCTCCGGGACGCCGTCGCCATCGACCACTTCCCTCCCAACGGATGCCTCGACTATTTGCGAAACGCCCGATGCCGGTCTCCTTGAACGGGATATGCGCTAGCGACAATTTCCCCGTTCATGAACTTCGTGTCGCTTATTGAAGCGAATGGCGCGCCGGGGAAAATAAAGATGAGAACTCGGAGCGCTGGAGCGTCTTGCTGTCCATCCCAATAGAATCAACAGCATAGGACCTACGACTTGCCAGGGGGATCGCCTCGCGGGGGCCGACACGGCTTGATCTCCGAAGCGGCTATCAAATTGACCGGGCCCAGCCATCGTAGCGTCTAGCCCATTCGACCGTGTGAGCGTAAGATGCAGCGCTTCAAATCGACCAATTCAGTTCAGCGCTTCGTTTCCGCCCACGCCGCCGTTTGCAATATCTTCAACGTCCGACGACACATGGTTTCTCGCGCCTGCTATCGGCAATGGGGGCGAGGCCCGCACCGCTTGGAGAGGCGCGACAACTGTTGCGGCCTGAGTTGAAACCTCGACCCCGCCGCCGTACGGGTCCCGCGCATGAACGTGTCAATGCCCTCGATCACCACGACAGGAACGACATGCTGATGAACTTCACCAAGCTGTTGCGGAACTTGCGCTCGGTCGGGCTCGCCGTCGCCTTGATCGCCGGCGCGGCGCATGCCCAGGCTGTGCGGGGACCCTTCGCAACCTTCCCCGGTTCGTGGTCCGGCGGCGGCGCCATCTCGATGACGAGCGGCGCCGTCGAGCGGCTGCGTTGCAAGGCGGAGTATCGCGTCGACGATGGCGGCGCGACGCTCATACAGAGCCTCGATTGCGCGAGCGACAGCTATAAGTTCGAACTGAGAAACCAGGTTCAGGCCACCGGAAGCGACATCGCGGGCCGGTGGCTCGAAGTCACGCGCAATGCAGAAGGAACCGTTGTCGGTCGGGTAAGCGGCGGCCGCATCGAAGGGACAGTCTCGGGCGCCGGCTTCACAGCCACCTTTTCGCTCCAGGCGCGCGCGAGCCACCAGCAGGTTTTGATCCGCGTGCAGGGAGGCGACATAACGCAGATCTCCGCCGAGCTCACCCGCGGCCGCTGACGCATGCGTCTTACCAAAGGTTTAGCGCGATCGGCGCGGCGCTCACACGCCGGAGCGCGTCCCGATCGCGGTGAACCTGACCGCGTCCCCGAAAAGCGTCCCCCAAGGCTGATTGTGTAGGAACGGCCTTGGCGTGACGGTAACCCTCGACCTGTTCAGCCGACAGGTGGTCGGCTTTGCGACACGTCGCCAGGCCAGGGACGAGGCGGTCGATTGGCTGCGGTTTTACAGCCGCCGCAGGCCGCGCTCGACGCTGGCCTTCGAGAGAAAAGGGGTTGGCGATAAAGAGAAGCTTGCCGCATAATGGGTCAGCTGAGACGCTAAACGCGGACAAGGCCAACCGGGATATGCGCAAGGTTGTTATCTTGTCGCATTTTCTGCGCGAACCGAAGTCCTCGTCGGCGGAAAATGTTCTGAGGAGCCGCTGCCATGGCCGCGTCAACGAGCGTGACCTCGCCGTCCGATCCGCTGCTGAGTTGGACCATGCACGGCGACCAACTCTCGGCGGTCGCTTCCGGAGTTTGGACCTGCGCCAATGCGGATCGTCTGGAACGCCTGACCGATAGCCTCGATCGGCAGCCCGCTTCGGCTGTGACATTGGACATCAGCGGCGTCGGGGAGCTCGACACGGTCGGGGGCTGGCTGATCGAGCGCGCCGTCCGTCAGGCCAACGGCCGCAGGCAGACCTCACAGCTCGCAGCCGTTCCCGATCGCTATCGCGACCTGCTTGCGGCCTTGAACCGCACCAATCGCCAGGCCGCGGCGGCGCCGGCCGCAGGCGACCGCCTCGTGGCGGCGCTGGCGGCGCTCGGCGCGAAAGTCTCGGCGGTTGGCGATGATTTTGTCGCCCTGGTCGCCATGTTCGGCGCCCTGACCTTTGCGCAGCTCGACCGCTTCGCCAAACGCCCGCAGGCGGGGCGCGTGCGCGACACCGTCCATCACTTCGAACGGGTGAGTTGGCAGGCCATTCCGATCATTCTGCTGATCACTTTCGTGGTCGGCGCCATAATCGCGCAGCAGGGCTTTTTCTATTTTCGCAAGTTCGGAGCGGAGGAATATGTCGTCAATCTCGTCGGCGT
>JBEKAL010000054.1:0-16795 GCA_050015935.1 Roseiarcus sp. | reverse complement strand
CATCATTTCCGAGCGCTGCGCTCATCTCGCCAACGACCGACAAACCCTAAAGGGCAGAGCCGGCTTCCACTGGTGGCCGCCCATCGCCAATGCGAGCTGATCGCCCGGAAACCGTATAACTTGCCGCTGGCGCTATCGAACGAGCGGCGCACTGCCTTGCCGACTATCTCCACAATGCCATCGAACTGCGTTGAATACGCAGGGCTTGCTAGAACTTGTCTGGACCAACGAAAGTATTAAATATCCGGCCATGAAAAGCATGGACGCCTTGAGGCCGGGCGCACGCCGGGCGCGCTTGTTTCGTCAGCAATGCAGCAACCCAGACCGAAACGCCCCAGAGCAGTCCGCCAACAACAAGGTCCGTTCCATAATGACCTCCCATCGGAATTGTTGAAACATGAACAAGAATGCACCAGACCCATGCGACAGGCGCGACCCAACGAACGTCGCGCAGCGCGAAAGCTGTCATCAGAGCAGTGGCTCCGTGAAAAGAGGGAAAGGTGACGACGCCAGTCAATCGATCGAAGTCGATCGTCGTGGAGGCCCCCGAGCGAAATGACTCGAAGACGGGCATGTAATACGTTCCTGCTCCCTTGGGCAGGCCGGCGATAACGTCGGAGGCGATATTGTAATGGGCGAACGTGCCTTCGGCAGGAAAAATGACCGAGATGACGCCGCATACTGTTGAGCAAAAGACGAAAGAGAATGCGAGATCCCACGAGCGTTGGCGTAGTTTTCCAAATGACAGAATGATCGCCGTCGCGAGAAGCCCCGGCATTGTGTTGTGGTACAAAAAGCTCAGCATTGCGAGAACAAATGAGTGTCCGGAAACGACGCCGATCAGCCAAGGCGCGTTGAAGCCAAGCAGTGAATCCGAGCGCGCGAGCGCGCTGTCGATCAACGGATTGTTTGCGCGCAGCCCCGCGAACGTCGCAATCAACACCATCAGGCCACTCCAAACAATCGCAGCGACGACGCCTGGAGCGCACTCCAACTCAGGCGTTTGGTTTCGCAGTCTGATTGCGCAGTGAATCGCCGCGAGCGCCGCGATGACGCCCATCGGTAGAACAAACCCAGCCCACGCAACGCGTCCGCCGGTTGAAAAAGTGACTAGAATTGTGAATAAAGTTGAAATAAGGCAAGCAATCCAAACTGGGGATGATGAATATGTTGTCGGAGCTGATGAGGCGCGCATTATTTTCACACTCTTGGTTACAAACCGGCTTAAGGTCTTAGACAAATAGCCCCTCATTGGCATGGCGTTCGGTTTCCTAGCAAGCAGGCGTGCGCGACCCTACGCCAGAAGGGTTGACTCTCCATTACGCCTACGGGTCAATCGCCGATCGACGCTCGCTCGTGGTTTTCGGGCGGCGTTGCATGCTCGCCTTCTATCCCGAATATTCAGGATATTTCGGCTCGACGGGCGTCGAGGATTCCGCGCGTTCGCGGTTCTGGTCCGCCGCGTTATCGACCGGCGAACGAAGCATTCTGGTTCGGGGTCTGCTCGAGCGGTGGCCGCGCCTCGCCGGACCGGCGTTCGTGACGGTCCTGGCCTCCTGGCTGCTGTTCAAGACCGGCGCCTATTTCCATCAGCCGGCGGCGGCGCTCACCCATTCGTCATGGTTCGCGCACTTCGCCGGCGCCCACGTCCGCGAACCGCTCGAGCCGACGCTCGCCTCGGCGGCGCTGCAGGGCGCCATCCTTGCCTTTCTACGCGGCGATTACACTTACGACAGCAGCCAATGGACGATGGGCTACGAGTTCTATGGCGGCTTCATGGTCTACTCGCTCGGCTTTCTGCTCGTTCAGGGAACGACGACCGGCGTCCGGATCGTCGTGATCGCGGGAGCGGCGCTCGCTTGCCGCCTTTCGAGTCCCGTTCTCGCGCCGTTCGTCGTCGGCGTCGCGCTGGCGGCCCTCCTGCCCCGGCGCGCATCCTGGGCGCCGGCCAGCGGCGCCGCCGGGGCGGTCGTCCTGGCGCTTCTCATGAGCGGCTACACACGCGGCGCCGGCGGATTCTGCGCCGGCGCGACCGCCGCGCGCCCGGCTGCGCTGCCGGTGTCCTATGTCTATGCGATCGCCGCGGCGATCCTGATCGCGGCGGCGGAAGGTTCAAGCGGCATGAAGGCGTTTCTTTCGCGCCGCTGGGGAGTCGTCTCCGGCGAGCCGTCGCTCCCGTTCTATCGCGTTCACGTCCCGATGCCGGGCTCGCTGGGCGCGTTCACGCTGATCGCGACCGGCTCGAAGGCGACCGCCATCGCGGCGACGCTGACCTCCTCGCTCGCCGCCGCTTGGCTTCTCCAGCGGTTCAACCCGCGGTGGATCGATCGCCTGAACGTCGGCGTGGCCGCGCTCCTATCGAGCGCCGAAAAGAGGCAGCGCCAACAGGCCTGAACTCTCGCTTCGTCCTCTTGACGCGCTCGCCTTCGCCCTCCGCCGTCCACGCGCGCTTCAGCCGTTCGCGGCGAGCGCCTCGGGTTTCACCGGCGTGATCGCCACGCTCTCGCCGCAGCCGCAGGCCGACGTTTGGTTGGGATTGTTGAAGACGAAACTCGACGACAGCTCATCGACCTTGAAATCCATCTGCGCGCCGAGCAGGAACAGCAGGGCCTTGGGGTCGATCAGCAGCTTGACGCCCTTGTCCTCGACGACTTCGTCGAGCGGCGAGGCGCTTTCGGCGAACTCCATCGTGTAGGACATGCCGGCGCAACCGCCGTTCTTGACGCCGACGCGCAGGCCGACGATCGGCTTTTGCGCATTGGCGATGATCTCATGGACCCGGGCGGCCGCCGCCTCGGTGAGACTCATCGCCTTCAAACGAGAATTTTTCATCGAGCGCCTCTTTCTTTGACCGGGTTCAAGGCCCGGCGCGCCTGGGTTCATATAGCACCGATCGCGGCGATTTTACAGGCCGCCGCGGGCCGGCCTCGCTCTTGCGGCCCTCGATCCTCGCCTAGAGCTTCACGTTTCGAAGCCGCAGCGCGTTGCCGATCACGCTGAGCGAGGACAGCGCCATCGCCGCCGCGGCGACGATGGGCGAAAGAAGAATGCCGAAGGAGGGATAAAGGACGCCGGCGGCGATCGGCACGCCGACGGCGTTGTAGACGAACGCGAAGAACAGGTTCTGGCGGATGTTGCCCATCGTCGCGGCCGAGAGGCGGCGGGCGCGAACGAGGCCCTGGAGGTCGCCCTTCAGCAGCGTGACGCCGGCGTTTTCGATCGCCACGTCCGTTCCCGTGCCCATTGCGACCCCGACGTCGGCCGCCGCCAGCGCCGGCGCGTCGTTCACGCCGTCGCCCGCCATCGCGACCACATGGCCTTCGCTGCGCAGGCGCGCGACCGTTTCGGCCTTGCGGTCGGGCAGGATCTCCGCTTCGACATCCTTGATGCCGAGCTTGGCGGCCACCGACTCGGCGGTGGTGCGGTTGTCGCCGGTCAGCATGACGACGCGCACGCCCTGAGCAAGCAAAGCGCGCACCGCCTCGGGCGTCGTCGCCTTGATCGGATCGGCGACGGCGATGACGCCGGCGGCTCGGCCGTCGACCGCGACGAACACGGCGGCGGCGCCGTCGCGGCGCAGCGCCTCGGCCTCGGCGGCCAGCGGACCTGCATCGACGCCGCGCTCGTCGAGAAAGCGCTCATTGCCGATGATGAGCGCGCGTCCCTCGATCTTGCCGAGGACGCCCTTGCCGGAGGGCGAATCGAATTCGCGCGCCTCGGCGAGATCGAGCCCCTTCTCCTTGGCGGCCGCGACGATCGCCGCCGCCAGCGGATGTTCGCTCGAACGCTCGAGGCTGGCGGCAAGCCGCAACAACTCGTCCTGCGTGAAGCCCGGCGCGGGCGCGACGGCGGCGACGCGGGGCCTGCCTTCGGTGAGCGTGCCGGTCTTGTCGACGACGAGCGTGTCGACCTTCTCCAACCTTTCGAGCGCCTCGGCGTTCTTGATCAGCACCCCCGATCGCGCGCCGCGCCCGACGCCGACCATGATCGACATCGGCGTCGCGAGCCCCAATGCGCACGGGCAGGCGATGATCAGCACCGACACGGCGGCGACGAGCCCGTAGGCGAAGCGCGGCTCGGGGCCGAATATCGACCAGGCGAGGAAGGCCAATACGGCGACGGCGATCACCACGGGCACGAACCAGCCCGCAACCTGATCGGCGAGGCGCTGGACCGGCGCGCGGCTGCGCTGCGCCTTCGCGACCATGTCGACGATCTGCGCGAGCATCGTGTCGCGCCCGATTCGTTGGGCCCGCATGACGAAACTGCCGCTCCCGTTGATCGCGCCGCCGATCAGTTTGGCGCCGACCCGCTTGGCGATGGGCATCGACTCGCCCGTCACCATCGATTCGTCGACCGCGCCCGCGCCCTCGATAAGCACGCCGTCGACGGGGATTTTTTCGCCCGGCCGGACGCGCACGCGGTCGCCGACGGCGACCTCGGCGAGATCGATGTCGCGCTCGCTTCCGTCGCCGGATATCCTTCGCGCGGTCTTCGGCGCGAGATCGAGCAGCGCGCGGATCGCTCCGCCCGTCTGCTCGCGCGCCCTCAGTTCCAGCGCCTGCCCGAGCAGGACGAGCACGGTAATCGCCGCCGCGGCTTCGAAATAAACCGGCGCGGCGCCGTCGTGGCCGCGGAACGCCGGCGGGAAGATTTGTGGCGCGACCGTCGCGACGACGCTGGCGGTCCAGGCGACGCCTGTCCCCATCGCGATCAGCGTGAACATGTTGAGGTTTCGGTTCTTGATCGACGCCCAGGCGCGTTCGAAGAACGGCCAGCCCGCCCATAGAACGACCGGCGTGGCCAGCGCCAGTTGCGCCCAGTTGGACGCCTGCGGGGCGAGCCAATGCATCTTCGCCAGATGGCCGCCCATCTCGATCGCGACGACCGGCGCGGCGAGGGCGAGAGCGATCCAGAAGCGACGCGTCATGTCCAGGAGTTCGGCGTTCGGTCCCCTCTCGGCGGTCGACGCCTCCGGCTCGAGCGCCATGCCGCAGATCGGACAGGCGCCCGGTCCGACCTGACGGATCTGCGGATGCATCGGGCAAGTGTAGATCGTCCCTGCCGGCAGGGCTTGCGGCGGCGCGGCGGGCGCTTCACCGCGATAGCGCTGCGGATCGGCGGCGAATTTTTCGCGGCAGCCGGCCGAGCAGAAATAATAGGTCCGACCCGCATCGTCCGTCTCGCGCTCCGCGGTCGCTGGATCGACGGTCATTCTGCAAACGGGATCTTTGACCTGTCCCCTCGCCCCGGCTTCGTCGCGGCCGCGATGAGGATTGGCCATGTCGCCCGGCTCGCGCCCGTCGCCGATGTGGGTCATTGTTGATCCTTGATTGAATCCAGCCGCCGCTATCGCTACACCTTCCCACCATTGGAACGTCAAGAGGTTTGAGATCGTGAACATCGGAGCCGCCGCCGCCGCGACCGGCGTCAGCGCCAAAATGATCCGCCACTACGAGGCGATCGGCCTACTGCGCCCAGCTGCGCGCCGACGGAACGACTATCGTGACTATGGCGAGTATGAAATTCACGAGCTTCGGTTCGTTCGCCGGGCTCGAAGGCTCGGTTTTTCGATCGAAGAAATCGCCGCCTTGCTTGCGCTCTGGCGCGACAAGAAGCGGCCCAGCCGTGAAGTCAGGAGAATCGCCTCGACCCATCTCGAGGATGTCGAAGCGCGTATCGTCGAGATGCAGTCGATGGCCGCGACATTGCGCAAACTCGTGCGCGACTGCCGTGGAGACGACCGGCCGGACTGCCCGATACTGGAAGACCTGGAAGCGGGAAAAGCGGAGGATTGCGCCGCGTCGACCGCCCCTCCGTGATCCCTCTTGCGCCCGGCGAAAGGGCGCCGCGACAATGCGGAGAGGCCGCCTCACGGCCGCGCGATCAGGGATCGACGTTCAAACCGAAGCGCTTATCCGATCGACCTTTCCCTGGAGCTTCGCGCTCACTTGTGCCAAACGGGCCGCCAATCCGCTGCATAGGATTTCTCATGTCCGTTTCCCCTCCCGCCTCCGGCGACTCCGCGGCGCTGCTCGCGCGCATCGCGGACGCGCTCGAGCGCCTGGCCCCGCCGGCCCGGCCTCGCCCCGATTTCGCCGCCGCCGACGCTTTCGTGTGGCATGCCGACCGGGGCGCTCTCATTCCCATCGGAAAAGTCAATCGCGTCGACATCGCGCTGCTGCGCGGCGTCGACCGCGTGCGCGACACGCTGCTCGAAAACACCGCACGCTTCGCGCGCGGGCTGCCGGCCAACAACGCGCTGCTGTGGGGCGCGCGCGGCATGGGCAAGTCCTCGCTCGTCAAGGCGGCGCATGCCGAGATCAACCGCGCCGCGAACTCGGGCGGCCGGCTGAAGCTGGTCGAAATCCATCGCGAGGACATCGAAAGCCTGCCGGCGCTGATGGCGTTGGTGCGCGAGGCGTCGCATCGTTTCATCGTGTTCTGCGACGACCTCTCCTTCGACCGCGGCGACACGTCCTACAAGTCGCTGAAAGCGGCGCTCGAGGGCGGCATCGAAGGGCGGCCCGCCAATGTGCTGTTCTACGCGACCTCGAACCGCCGCCACATGCTGCCGCGCGACATGATGGAGAACGAGGGCTCGAGCGCGATCAATCCGGGCGACGCGGCCGAGGAGAAGGTTTCCCTCTCCGACCGCTTCGGCCTGTGGCTCGGCTTCCATCATTGCAGCCAGGACGACTATCTCGCGATGGTTCGCGGCTACGCCGAGCATTTCGCGCTTCAAGCGCCGGCGGACGAAATCGAACGCGATGCTTTGGAATGGGCGTCGACCCGCGGCTCGCGCTCGGGTCGCACGGCTTGGCAGTTCACGCAGGATCTGGCGGGCAGGCTCGGGCGACGGTTGGACTGCGAGGCCAATTGACTCGGACGAAGGCGCAATCGGTTTCCATCGATTTCAAGGTCGCTCGCCGAATGGGCCGCCACGGTCCCTCGAACCGCGAAGGCGGCGGGCCTTTCATTGGACCCGCCGCCTTGCCTTCAAACTCACAGTGCAATCGTGTCTCGCGGTCATCCTGTGAGCGACGCAACTTCCAGACTGGAGACTGGACCCGGGCAATCCCGCCGGCCGCTCAGAGGCCGGCGAGATAAGAGGTGGGATCGACGGGCGTGGAGCCCTTGCGCAATTCGAAGTGCAGTTGCGGCGAATTGACGTTGCCGCTCTGGCCGGATTTGGCGATGATCTGGCCGCGCTTGACCGTGTCGCCGCGCTTGACGTCCAGTTCGCCGTTGTTGGCGTAGGCGGTGACGAAGCCGTTGGGGTGCCGGATCAGCACGAGATTGCCGTAGCCCTTCAATTCGCTGCCGGCGTAGGCGACGACGCCGCTCTCGGCCGCGCGCACCGAGGTGCCCTCGGGCACGGCGATGTTGATGCCGTCGTTGCCGCCGGCTTTGAAGCTCTCGATGATGCGGCCGCGCGCCGGCCAGCGAAACTCCGGCGCCACTCCCGCGGCGTCCGCCTGCGCGCCGGTCAGGGGCGGGGCGGGCGCCGGATCGCTCGCGTGGACGTCGCTGATCGGGGCGGCGTCGGCCGTCGGCTTTTTCTTTGCGGCCGTCGCCTTCGCATCGCCGTCCGTCTGAGCGACGACGACGGGAGCGGCCGTCTTGGCCGCCGATTTGGCCGGCGGCGGGCTCGCCTCTGCGACGGCGGCGGCGTGCGTCTTCTTCGCCTTTGCGCGCTTGACAGGGGCCGGATCGGGCGCATCGGCGGAAGCGACGCGCTTCGCCTTTTCGACCGGCGCCGCGGCGACGGCGGCGCCGTTCGCGTTGTAGACGGGGACGACGAGCCGCATGCCGCCATGGACCTGCGCGGCGCTGCTCAAACCGTTGGTTTTCAGCATTGCCGAGGCGGGAACGCCGTAGCGTCGCGACAGGCTGTCCAAACTCTCGCCGTCGGCGACGACGATCGGCGAGCCGCCGACGACGCTCCACCCCGCGCCGAAGCCGGTCACAGGCTGGTTGGCGGGGCTCTTGATCTGACCGGTCGTCGCAGGCGCGGCGGGCGACAAAGCGGCGACGGCGACCGGGCTCGGATGGGCCGCGCCGGCGTAATCGGCTTTGGGGGCCACCGGCGCCGCGGCGTCGTTGGAGGCGGTCGAGAACGGATTGGACAAGGGGCTGTTGAACGTCTCGCTCAACCGGGTCGAATCGGCCGAGCACCCGGAGAGCCAAATTCCGACCAAACCCGTCAGGGCCGCGCGGGCGACGCTCCGCCTGACGACCAACGCTGCCAATTTACTCATCGTCTCAACCCGCTCGAACGCAACCCAACGTGAGCGCAGTTTGACCGCAACGTATTAAGAGATGGTTTAAGATGAATCGTTGGCGCGCCAATGCTCCGCGACTTACGACGCGCCCGCGAGGCCCTCGACCAAGGGCATGAAGGTCCGCGCCGCGCCGTGCGCGCTGGCGACGATTTCGCCCGTCGCCTCGCGCGTCAGGCGGATGATGCGCTGGTCGCCGGAGGCGTCGGCGGCGACGGCCGCGACCAGCGCCCCGCCCTCGGCGAGCAGGCCCGTCAGCCGCGAGGCCGGCGTTTCGATCAGAGCGTGGACGAGAATGCGGTCGAACAGCCCGCCCGCTGGATCGAGCGCCAGTCCGTCGGCCCAGGCGACGCGGACGTTGGCGAGCCCGAAGGCCTCGAGGCGAGCGGCGGCTTCGAGCGCGAGCGTCTGGCGCCGCTCCAGCGAAACGACTTCCCCCGCCAACTGCGCGAGCAGCGCGGCGGCGTAGCCGGTCCCGGTTCCGATCTCCAGCACCCGGCGCCCTGGCCTGGGATCGAGAGCCTCAATCATCGCGGCGACGATCGAGGGCGGCGGCGCGGTCTGGCCGCAGCCGATCGGCAGCGCGATGTCGCGCGCGGCGATGTCGCCGTAGCGCTGCGGCATGAACAAGGCGCGCGGCGCGCGTTCGAGCGCGCGCAGGAGACGAAGGTCACGGATGCCGCGCGCGCGCATGCGCAGCATGAATTGCGCGCGTTCTTCAGCCTCGAGGCTGCTCACGGCCGCGTCCTCGTCTTGTGGCGTCGGCATGACTCAAGAGGTCCGGAACGCCTCATCATAACGCAACCGTGTCGCCTGGTCGGTCAAATCGAGTCGTAACGGAGTGATGGACACTTTTCCGGCCGCGAGCGCCTCGATGTCGGTGCCCGCGCCCGGGGTGAAGCCGCCGCGCTTAAACATCAGCCAGTAATAGGGTATGGCGCGCCCGTCGCGCCGCTCCTCGATGCGCATCAATTCGCTGTCGCGCCGCCCTTGCGCGGTCACCGCTTCGCCGGCGACCTCTGCGGCCGCGCAAGAGGGAAAATTGACGTTGACGAGCACGCCTTCGGGCACGCCGATGCGCAGGATCTTCTTGATCACGTCGGGCGCCAGCGTCGCCGCGCAGTCCCAGTTCGTCCTTTCGCGGCCCCCGGCGCCGCCATAGGCCTGGGAAAGCGCGATCGAGGGAACGCCGAGGAGCGCGCCTTCCATCGCCGCCGCGATCGTGCCGGAATAAGTGACGTCCTCGGCGACGTTCTGGCCGCGGTTGACGCCCGCCAGGATCAGGTCCGGGCGCGCGTCGGCCATGATCTTGCGCGCGCCCATGATCACGCAGTCGGTCGGCGTGCCCTGCACCGCGAAACGGCGCGGATTAATCTGCCGCAGGCGCAAGGGATTGTTGAGCGACAGCGAATGGGCGACCCCGGATTGGTCGGCCTCCGGCGCGACGACGAAAATGTCGTCGGACAACTGGCGGGCGATCGCCTCCAGTATCTTGAGGCCCTGCGCGTGAACGCCGTCGTCGTTGGTGAGCAAGATGCGCATGGAATCGCCTTTCCCGCGTCGCGCGGCCGGAGCGCCGGTTGTAGCGCGCCCGATCGATTCGCGCGATGACGGTCGGCGGCGGAGATTCGCGCCGCGCTGTGGGCGTCTTATCCGATCGACGCTCCCTCTGGCTCTCCCTCAGATCGGAATTTACTCATATATCCAACGAGATCATAGTTGCTGGTTTGGGAGAATGACGCCTGTGGCTTCCCATGGCGTGGAGGAACCCATAGAGAATGATCTTTCCCGTCACGCTCATTGATCTCGCTGGTTCGATCGCCCTGCTGCTCTGGGGCATGCACATGGTGCAGACGGGGGTGCAGCGAACCTTCGGCCCGAAACTGCGGTCCATCCTCGGCGCCGCGCTCAAGACGCGCGCAAGGGCCTTTCTCGCCGGCCTCGGGGTGACCGCGATCCTCCAAAGCAGCACGGCGACGGGCCTGATGGTGGCTGGCTTTTCCGCCGGCGGCTTGGTCGATTTGGCTCCAGCGCTCGCCGTGATGCTGGGCGCCAACGTCGGCACGACGCTCATCGTCCAGGTTCTCTCCTTCGATGTCGCGGCGGCGTCTCCGGTGCTGATCCTGATCGGCGTCCTGATGTTCCGCCGCGGTTCGAATCCGCAGACGCACGATCTCGGCCGGGTCTTTATCGGGCTCGGCCTGACGCTGCTTGCTCTCCATCAACTGCTCGAACTGATGACGCAGTACGAGGATGAGCCCAGTCTGCGGATATTTCTCGGCGCGGTGTCCACGGCCCTGTTCCTTGACGTGCTGCTCGCCGCCGCTGTGACCTGGGCGGCTCATTCCAGCGTCGCCATCGTGTTGGTCGTGATGTCGCTCGCCGCCAAGGGCGTCGTGCCTCCCAACGCGGCCATCGCGCTCGTGCTCGGCGCCAATCTCGGCTCGGCCATCAATCCCGTCCTCGAAGGAACGTCTGGGAACGACCCCGCCGCCAAGCGTCTGGCGGTCGGCAACCTGATCAACCGCGGAATTGGCGTTCTCGTTTGCCTCGCTTTGTTGCCCTCGATCGGACGGTTCTTGGTGACCATCGAACCCGACAACGCGCGCGGCGTCGCCGATTTCCATACTGTTTTCAATCTGGCGTTGGCGGTTGTGTTCTTTCCGCTGCTAACGCCGTACGCCCGCCTTCTCCGTTGGCTATTTCCCGAAAAGGCGGACCCCGTTGATCCATCCCGGCCGCTGTATCTCGACCCCGCCGCACGGGAAGCGCCCATCGTCGCGCTCGGCGCTGCGGCGCGCGAGGCGCTGCGTCTTGCCGACGTCTTGGAGACGATGTTGCAGGGCGCGTGCGACGCCCTCGTGCAGGGGGATCGAAAACAGATCAGCGACACCAAACGCCTCGATGATGTGCTCGACCATTTGAACACCGCGATCAAGACTTACCTCACGGCTCTGGACCCTGACGAACTGAGCGAGGCCGATCACCGTAGGCTAAATGAAATCATGATTTTCTCGATGAACATGGAACAGGCAGGCGATGTCGTGGAACAAAACCTTCTGCCGCACGCGGCGAGGCGGCTGAAGCGCGGACTTTCCTTCTCCAAGGAGGGCGAAGCCGAACTCCGAGCCATGATGGATCGATTGATCGCCAATCTGCGCACGGCCGCTTCCCTTTTCATGACGGGGGACTTAAGGGCCGCTCGACTGTTAGCCGAGGAAAAGCCCGCATTTCGGGACGCCGAGACGGCGGCGACGCAGGCGCACTTCGAGCGACTGCGCGCTGGGGGCGTCGACACAGTCGAAACGAGCACAATTTATCTCGACCTTCTGCGCAATATGAAACTCATCAACGGTCACATCGTCGCGGCGGCCGCCTATCCGATCTTGGAGCGCTCCGGGGAATTGTTGCAGAGCCGTATCGTGACGAACGCCTCGCCGGAGTGAAGCGCAAACGCATCAAGGCGATGCCTGAAACGCGCGCCCGCGCTCATCGTCTCAACGTGTCGTCGAATCGGTTTTCTTCGCCTTCACTTTGCCGTGGTCCTTTGCGGCGAGTTTCTTAAGGAGCGCGACCAGCCCGGGTTCTTCGACCAAGTCGGCCGCCTCGTCCAACTCAAACCACTTTGCCTCGCGTTGGCCTATTTCGCGCCAGGTCTTGAGCTGCCTGGCGAAGGCGAGAACGTAGACGTCGACCCGGCAAAGATCGAAATGCGCCTCGCGGCGCTTGAAATAAACGTAGCTGCCGATCGCCTTCTTGCGAGGGCGGCCGACTACGCCGGCTTCTTCGAGAGCTTCCTGGGCGGCGGCTTCCCAGGGCTTGCGCCCTTTCATGGTCCAGCCCTTGGGGATGATCCACCGCTTGGTTTCGCGCGATGTCAGAAGCAGCACCTGGGCGCTTCCGTTGACGTCAACCCTGACTGGCAGCGCGGCCACCTGGACCAGATCCGCAGTCTTTGAAGTTGACGCTGAAACCTTCATGATCGGCAATTCGCTTCGCGGGGCGGCGTATCGCAGTTGCGTCCAACTGCATTGCGATAGCATAAAGATTGGCGCCAGGGGGCAGCCGACCGCGTCGGGTCAATTGGCCGCCGCCGGGCTCCGACATTCGGCGCGAATGACTGCTTACCTGCGCCTTCGCCAGCACTCGAACCGACCCGCCGCCCGATGCGGACGCGACTCGCGCGGCGTCTCGCAATATGCGATCGAAGCGATCGTCGTTCGAAAAGCCAAAATCCAACCGGGAGGCGAATGATGGAAAAAGCGCTCGCGTCCGCCCTTCTCGTTTTGGCGCTTCTCGCGCCGGCGCCGCCCGCCGCGGCGGCGGGGTTCTGCATGATGCTGTGGGCGCCGGTCTGCGCGCTCAAGGACGGCGTCCAGAAGACCTATTCCAACGCCGGCTGCGCCAAGGCGGACGACGCCACGGTGATCCGCGAGGGCCGATGCGAGGATGCGCCCGCCCCGCCGCCTTCGTCGCGTTCCGTCTATTGCACCGACGAATACGCCCCGGTCTGCGGCGTAAAGAACGGCGGCGCGCGAATGTATTCGAACAAGTGTCGCGCCTTCGCCGACGGCGCGACGGTCGCCAACCTCGGCGCATGCCAAGTCAAGCGATAGCGGGCCGACGGGCCTAACTCCTCGCCTCGATGCGCGTCAGCCCGGCCATATAGGGCCACAGGACTTCCGGGATCGAGACCGAACCGTCGGGATTCTGATAGTTTTCCAGCACCGCGACCAGCGCGCGCCCGATCGCGACGCCCGAGCCGTTGAGCGTATGGACGAAGCGGGTGTGCTTGGCGTCGGCGGCCTTGCATCGCGCGTTCATCCGCCGCGCCTGGAAATCGCCGCATGTCGAGCACGAGGAAATCTCGCGGAATCGCCCCTGCCCCGGCAGCCAGACCTCGATGTCGTAGGTCTTTTGCGCGGCGAAGCCCATGTCGCCCGTGCACAGCGCCACGGTGCGGAAATGCAGATCGAGGCGTTTGAGAACTTCCTCCGCGCAGGCGGTCATGCGCTCGTGCTCCAGGCCTGAGTCTTCCGGCGTGACGATCGAAACCAGCTCGACCTTCTCGAACTGGTGCTGGCGGATCATGCCGCGGGTGTCCTTGCCGGCGGCGCCCGCCTCGGCGCGAAAGCACAAGGTGCCCGCGGTGAAGCGCAGCGGCAGGCGCTTTTCGTCGACGATGCTCTCGCGCACGAGATTGGTGAGCGGGACTTCGGCGGTGGGGATGAGCCAGAAGTAGTCTTTGTCATCGATGAGGAAACGCTGGAGTTCTTTGGTGTAAGGACCGGGGGCTTGCGCCTCGGCAGCAGCGATCCGTTCTTGATGTTCCTGCTCAGAGAGCATCCGTGTCGCGAGAAACTGGTCCTCCTTAAATTTCGGCAATTGCGCGGTGCCGAACATCGCCGGGCTACGCACCAGCACCGGCGGATTGATCTCCTCATAGCCGTGCTCGCGCGTGTGCAAATCGAGCATGAACTGCATCAGCGCGCGCTCCAGGCGCGCGAGCGGCCCCTTGAGAACGACGAAGCGCGCGCCCGAGAGCTTCGCCGCCGCGTCGAAATCCATCAGGCCGAGCGCCTCGCCGATGTCGAAATGCTCCTTCGGCGTAAAACCGTGGGGGAATTTCGGCGGCGCGCCGAAGCGGCGCAGCTCGACGTTGTCGTTCTCGTCCTCGCCGTCCGGCGTATCGGGCGCCGGCAGGTTGGGAATGGCGGCGAGTTCCGTATCGAGCGCCGCTCCCGCCTCCCTTTCGGCCGCCTCCAGCTCGGGCATCGCCGCCTTCAGCTTGGCGACTTCGTCCTTCAGCGCTTCCGCGGCGATCGTGTCCTTTCGCGCCATCGCGGCGCCGATTTCCTTCGACGCGGCGTTTCGCCGCTCCTGCGCTTTCTGCAATTCGAGAATCGCGGCGCGGCGCCGGTCGTCGAGCGCGAGCAGCGATTCGGCGCGCGGGGGCAGGGAACGGCGCGCCAGCCCTTCATCGAACGCTCGAGGGTCTTCACGAATCGCCTTGATATCGTGCATCGAGTCACCCGACGGGTCGCAACCGGCGGCGCAGCAGCCGGTCGCCGAAGAAATTAAAGCCGAGGCCAGCCATTACCAGAAGGGCGCCCCATAGCTCAAATGGGCCGAAGGGCTCGCCGAAAACGGCCGATCCCGCCGCGACGCCGACGATCGGCGCCAGTAGCGCGAACGGCGCCGCCGCCGCCGCCGAGCTGCGCCCGCCGCGGCCGCTCGCGCATCAGCGCCCAGGCGAGAAAGATGGTGAAGAACGCCTGCAACTGGATGACCAGCGAAGCCAAGCCGACGGGGAATCCCCAACCGATCGCGATGAACAGCAGGCCGAACTGGCCGACGCCGATGAGCAGGCCGTAAAGCGCGACGATCCATGCCGAAGCCTTGGGCGGCCGCACGAAGAACACGACGGGCGGCGCCGCAAAAACAAGGCGCAGCGCCGACAGCGTCAGCGGCGTCGCCTCGCCGACGCCGATCTTGATGGCGATGAAGTTCAGGCCCCAGACGATCGCAACGGAAATCGCCGCCAGAATGTCCCGCGTCTTCATGCCGTGGGGCGCGCGGTCATGTCTTGGCCTTGGCCTTGTCCGCCGCTTCGCGACGCTTTTCGACCATGCGCACCGCGATCACCGAGCCTTCGTAGAGCAGCAGCATCGGCAACGCCAGCGAGGTCATGCTGAGGAGGTCGGGCGGGGTGAGGATCGCCGCGATTCCGGTCACCGCGACGATGGCGTAGCGTCGCATCGAGGAGAGATACTGGGAACTGACGATCCCGGCCTGACCGAGCAGGGTCAGCACGACCGGCAATTGGAACGCCGCCCCGAAGGCGAAGATCAGCGTCATGATCAGCGACAGGTATTCGCTGACCTTGGGCAGCAGTTCGATCGTCGCTTCGCCGGGCGTATTGACCTGCTGCAGCGACACGGAAAACCGGATCAGCAGCGGCATGACGACGAAATAGACCAGCACCGCCCCGCCGAAGAAAAATATCGGCGTCGCGATGAGATAGGGCAAGAACGCTTGGCGCTCGTGTTTATAAAGTCCCGGCGCGACGAACTTGTAGATCTGCACGGCGATGATCGGGAATGCGATGACGCCGGCGCCGAACATGCTGAGGCGGATGTTGGTGTAGAATTGTTCGAGGAAATGCGTCGCGATCAGCGTCGCCTTCTCGGCGCCGACGACGCGCACATAGGGCTCGGTGAGGATATTGTAGATCGAGCGTGAAAAGATAAAGCAGACGACAAAAGCCGCCAAGAACGCGTAGAGCGCGCGGATCAGCCGCATGCGCAGCTCGATGAGATGATCCATCAGCGGCGCTTTGGTGGCGTCGATGTCCTCGGCGGTCATTCCGCCGCGTCCCGCGCGGCCGAGGCGCCGGCGGTCGTCCGCTCGACCAGCTCCCCGGGCTGCACGGGCGCCGCCGCGTTGTCAGGAGCCGCCGTCGCGCCGGGGCCGACGACGGGCTCGCCGCCCGGCCCCTGAGCGCCGGTCAGCGCCACTTCGGAGAGGCCGATCTCCTTGGGCCCCTCGACGGCCTGGGTGATCTCGCGCCGCATCGCCATCGCCGGATCGAACGCCGCGTCGATCTTGGCGGATTCGCCGAGGGAGGTCAGTTCCTTCTTGACGCTCTCCAGATCGGCTTCTCTCATCGCCTCCATGAATTGACCTTGGAAGTCGGCCGCCATGCGCCGCATCTTGCGGACGTATTGGCCGACCGTGCGCATCACGCGCGGCAAATCCTTCGGCGGGATGACCAAGAGCGCGACGATGCCGAAGATCAGGAGCTTCTCGACGTCGAAATCAAACATGGAGAGGCCTGGCCAGACGAAAACCTCGAGGAGAAGCGCTCGGCGCTATCCCCGCCGGGCGACGGGCTCCGGCGCCCGGCGCGTCAGTTGACCTTGTTGGTTTCGTTCGCGTCGACTGCGGAGTCGACGCGATTTTCGAGGCTGCGCGGGGGCGTCGGCGCCGCTGGTTTGGCCTCGGAATCGTCCTCGGCCATACCCTTCTTGAAGGATTTGATGCCCTTGGCGACGTCGCCCATGATGTCGGAAATCTTGCCTTTGCCGCCGAACAGCAACAGCGCGACCCCGCCGAACAGCATCCAATGCCAAATGCTTAAACCACCCATGGCTGTTATCCCGTTCACGCGCGCAAAGCGCCTTAGCTCGCGCTCGCGCGCGAAGATCATGCCCAGAAGGTAAGCGCGCTAGGCGCCAAAGACAAGCGCGGGGCGCCTCGCAGCGGTTTTGTCTTGCCGCGGGACGCCGAATTCCCGCTTTCGCCGCGGCTGCTCCCCCTGTGCGTCGCCTGGCGCGGGTTCAATTAAACGCCGCCGGTGACAGGCACCAACGCGCCAGTGACGGCCCTGGCTTCATCCGAAGCCAGAAAAAGGATCACGGCGGCAAGATCGGCCGGCGCGACCCAGCGATCGAACTGTGCGTTTGGCATTTCGGCGCGGTTGGCGGGGGTGTCGATGATCGAGGGCAGGACCG
>JBEKAL010000053.1:0-16819 GCA_050015935.1 Roseiarcus sp. | reverse complement strand
ATGGCGCCTCACGAATCGACGCCACGCAAGGAATCACAAAAGAGTCGGGCTCTTCAAGCGATTTTCTCCACCGCCGACAACCGACTCAAATGACTCGAAAAGTCTCTGGACGGACACTTAGAGCATTTTCCCTTTTAACCGAATCGCCTTTCTCAAAGGGATTCCCGAGTCGGTCGAGTCTCGCCGAGTCTGCGTCCGCCCGCCGAGTCGGCAGACGAGGCATGGCCAACGATCGTTCGCAGGACTTGCGTTTACCGTTTGGCGCAGCGGTCGTTGCGCCCACCGGCCGGTCGCTCGGCAAGAGCCGATCGTGGCCGAGTAGCTCGGCCACGATCTTTTTTCGAGTCATGAAACACCTTGGAATTGATCGATCCGAGAGATAACAGTCTGGCGGTAAGGGCGTAGCGGGCTGCCCTTGCATCCTTGCTGCTCGGCGCCGCGTGGCGGACCTGGTGCTTCGTCCCATCGCTTTCGATCTCTCCCGGATGTTCATTGGCGCGGCGGGCGCCACACCGCGCGGGATCGACCGGGTCGACATGGGTTATGCGACCCACATCCTCGCCGCATCGAGCGACAATATCGGGCTCGTTCCGTCGCTGGCCGGTATGGGCGTGCTGACGGGCCGCGAGGCGGCGCGGCTGGTCGCTCGGGTGGAGCGGCATTGGCGCGAGGATCGGCCGCCCGCCGACGATGCTCAGCTCGATCTCGTGCGGCGCCGTTTGGCGGACCCGCCGGCATCCCCTTCGACGGAAGTCGGGCGCGCGCAAGCCACGCGGATCCGCACGCTGCTGCGTTATGGCGCGATGGTGGCCGACGCGCGCTGGTCGTCGTGGCGCCGCGCCGCGCGGGCGGTGCCCGAGGACGCCGTTTACGTCAACACCGGGCAGTTCCTGCTCGGCTGGCCGTGGTTCTTCGGCTGGCTTGACCGACGCCCGGACGTGAAACCTGTATTCATGATGCACGATCTGATTCCGGTGCTCTACCCTGAATATTCAGGCCCTATTCTTTCGCGCCATCACGCGCGCGCCGTGCGGACCGTGGCGCGGCGCGCGGCGGCGCTGATCGCCACGAGCCGGGCGTCGGGCGACGAAATCCGGGACGCCGTGGCTCGGCTCGGGCGGCGCGATTTGCCGGTGCATGTCGCGCCATTGCCCGTCAGCGACAGCCTTCTCGAGGGCGGGAACGCCTCGGACCCGGGCGCTTGGCGGGGGCTTGCGGTCGAGCAGCCTTATTTCGTCACGATCGGCAACATTGATCAGCGCAAGAACCATTTGCTGTTGCTGCAGGTCTGGCGCGAAATGCTGCGCCGCGGAGCCGCGGTCCCCAAGCTGGTGATCGTGGGCTCGCGCGGCCTGCGAAGCGCGGAACTGATTGATGTTCTCTATCGAACTCCGGGGCTTGCCGCCCACGTCATCGAGGCGAACAATCTGTCGTCGCCCGCCATGCGCGAGCTCATCCGGTGGGCTCGGGCCGTGCTGATGCCCTCCTTCACGGAAGGCTTCGGGTTGCCGGTCGTCGAATCGCTCGCGCTCGGCACGCCCGTGATCGCGTCCGACATCCCGGCCCACCGCGAAGTGGGCGGCGCGCTCGCCGTCTATCTGGATCCGCTCGACGGCTTGGGGTGGATGCGTGAGGTCCTGGCTAGGGCCCAGGAGGGCGAAGACGCAATCCGGGCGCGTCGCCTCGCCTTGGCGTCCTATCGGCCGCAAAGCTGGCGCAGCTATTTCCGCGAGGTTCTGCCATTCCTGCAGTCGCTGTGACCCGGCCGGTCGTGCTCGACGTCTCGAGCCTGTTCATCGGCGCGCCCGATTTTGTCGGCGTGGGGCTGGCGCGAAGTCCGCTGGGGCAGGCAAACCCGGTCAGGGTCAAAGGCGGGCGGGTCCGAATCATTGAGCCGGCCGAAGTCCGGACCCGCCTCGAAAGTCTCGACCGTGCGGCGACGACGGCCGGGGCTCGCGCGAGCGGAACTCTCGCGTGGCTTCTTGGCGCTCCGGCCTCCCCGCATTTACCGAACGCGCCGCCGAGGCGGGCGGGCGGCTGTCCTGCCGTCGGGTCGAATTGGACGAACGAGGCGCCATCGGGCGCCGTGGTGCTGAAGCCCGGCTTTTCCGGATGGAGCGACCCGGCCGTCACGACTTGGCTCGCGACGCGGCCCGATCTGGCGGCGGTGGCGCTGGTGGACCATCCGGTCGCGCTCGAGGCGCCCCAATATTGCGCGCCTGAGGCGGCGGCTCGATTGCGCCGTGACCTCGCCGCCATCGCGCGCTTCGCGCGCGCCATCGTGGCGCCGAGCGAGACGGCGCGGACCCGCATCGCCGCCGCGCTCGGCCGACCGGACCTTCCGATCCATGTCCGGCCCTGGCCGTCGCGGCTCGCCGGCTCTCGTCCGGTCCGCCATGATCCTGATCTGGCGGCCGCGCCTTATTGGGTCGCGCCGCTTCCCGTCGAGGCGGGACGCAACACCACGCTGCTGTTGACCGTGTGGCGAGACATGATCCACAAAGGTCTGGACGTCCCCAAGCTGGTGCTGGCGGGTGCACGCGGGCGCCAGATCGAGCAAATTCGGCCGCTGCTCGAGTGGTGCGAGACTCTTCGCCCCTTCGTTCGTGAGGCACCGCACATGTCGCCTACGACCTTGCGCCTGCTGGTCGGCCACGCTCAGGGGGTCCTTCTTCCCGCCTTCACCGATGAAACGGGCGCTCTGGCTCGTGATCTGGCCACGCTCGGGGCGCGCGTGGTCGCCTCGGACATACCCATTTTCCTCGAGGCTCTGGCTGGCCGGGGCCAGCTTCTCAGCCCGATTGACGGTCCGGGCTGGCGCGAGGTCGTGTCGCGCCGTTTCGAGCCCGCGACATGCGGCGCCGGGGCCGTTCCGGATTGGGCCGCGTTTTGCGACGGAGTCGGGGAATGCCTGGCGAACCTCTGACGGCAACGATCGGACGCCCGCTCGTTTACGATCTCACTTATGTCGTGGCGCGCCTTCATGCGGCGACGCCCACCGGCGTCGAAAGGGTCGACGCCGCCTTCGCGCGCCACTTCGTGGGCGGTCCCGTGAGCCGCATTGCGGCTGGCGTGCACTACGGCCTTTTGAGGCCCCACGGATTTCGCCCGGGAACGGCGCGCCGAATCGTGGCGCGGATCGGGAAGGCCTGGGGCGAAGAATTGGCGCCGGCCGACGATCCCGCCTACCGGGCGGTTACGGCTTGGCTGCAGGCCGAAGACGGGGAGGCGCGGGCTGCGAAAGATCGGGCCGAGCGGGCCGCCAACCCAGTTCCGAGCGGGCTCGATTGGTTGCGACGAGAAGGCGAGAAACTTGCGCTGAGACTGCGATCGGATCCCGGCTCCGGCGTTCCGGCCGAGGCGCTCTATCTGAACGTGGCTCAATATTCCTTCGGACAGCCGGCCTTCTTTCGCTGGCTCGACCGCCGCCCGGACGTGCGGGCCGTCTTCTTCATCCACGACCTTCTCCCGCTCGACTGTCCTGAATTTTTCTATGAAGGCAGGGCGGAGATGTTCGCGCGATGCGTGCAAACGATGACGCGATACGCCTCGGCCGCAATCGTGTCGAGCAAGGTCGTGGGCGAGCGGGTCGAACGGGAGATGGCTGACCGGGGCCGAGCGGGAATCCCGATTCTGGTTGCGCCCCTGCCGCCGCCGGCGCATGGCGCATCGCACATTCAGGACAATGGATCGGCGCCGCCTTACTACGTGGTGGTCGGCACGATCGAGGCGCGCAAGAACCACCTCCTGCTTCTCAACGTCTGGCGTTCCCTGGCGCGAGGACCCGGCCCGGCGCCGCGACTCGTCGTGGTCGGGGCGCGTGGTTGGGACAGCGAACAAGCGCTCGACCTCCTCGAACGCAGCCGTCTGCTGGCGCCGCACGTCATGGAAGTCTCTGGCCTCGGGACCCCCGGCCTGCAACGCCTCATCGGCGGCGCCCGCGCCCTGCTGGCGCCTTCCTTTGAGGAGGGCTACGGCCTCCCGATCGCCGAGGCGCTCGCGGTCGGCACGCCGGTCGTCGCCTCCGATATCCCGGTCTTCCGCGAGATCTCGCAAGGGCAAGCCTTGCTGCTCGACCCGACCGACGGCCCGGCCTGGCGCGCCATGATCGCCGAGATGACCGCAGACAAATCGCCCCTCCGCGAAAAGTGGCGCGCGGCCGCGGCTCGTTATCGCGCGCCGGACTGGGGCGGCTACTTCGCCGAGGTCGAGCGTTTCCTGGCGGAGCTCTGAAGACCGGACAAAAAAGCGGAACTCGCTCGCGCGACCCACGCGCCGGACGACACGGCGCCGCCGCCGAGAAAAAAGTGGACTTATATACTTGACTCCCTCGAGAGCTTGTCGATGGCGGTCCCCCGGACCGCCCCCGCCGGCGGCGCGTTTTGCGCGTCGTTGACAAGCTTTCGCCGGTGAAACCCGCTCCGCCGGGCGAATCGATGGATCGCCCCCTTCCGTTTCAGCGATAAATCATCTTCTCGTCTCGTCCTTGGCGACACGATCTTCATAGCGGCGCGCGATTCCCTCGGGATCGGCGACGTCGTAGCCGCCGTCGGGGCGCCGGGCGATATAGGCGGGTCCGATCGGGACTTTGCCGTGCGCGCCGGGAATGTCGAGCGAATAGGTCGGCAGCGCGAGGCCCGAGAGGCGCCGCCGCAATTCCGCCATCAGCGCCTGGCCCTCGGCGATCGAAGTGCGCAGATGCGCGGTTCCCGGCGCCAAGTCGCCATGGTGAAGATAGTAGGGTTTGACGCGCGTTTCGACGAAGGCGCGCATCAGCGCCTCGAGCGTGTCGGCGTCGTCGTTGACCCCTCTGAGCAATACGCTCTGGCTCACCATCGCCACGCCGCCATCGATCAGCCGTCGGCACGCCGCGCGCGCTGGCTGCGTCAATTCACGGGGATGGTTGGCGTGCAGCGCGACAAAGACGGTCTTGTCGTGCCCACGCGTCAACGCCTCCGTCATCGCCTTGGTGACGCGCTCGGGCGCGGCGACCGGCAGACGCGTGTGCCAGCGCAGAACCTTGACGTGCGGGATCGCGGCGAGGGCCCGCGTCGTCTCGGCGAGGCGGCGCGCCGAGAGCGCGAGCGGATCGCCGCCGGTCAGCACCACCTCCCAGATTTCCGGGCGCGCGCGGATATAGTCGAGCGCGGCGGCGAAATCCGTTTCGCTCAATGCGCCCGCGCCCGGCCCGACCATTTCGCGGCGGAAACAGAAGCGGCAATAGACCGCGCAGACCGAGACGAGCTTGACAAGCGCACGATCGCGATAGCGGCGCACGACGCCCCGAACCGGGCTCTTCAGCGCGTCGCCGATCGGATCGGGATCTTCGCCCGGATCGTGGATGAGTTCGCGGGCGTCGGGAACATATTGCCGCGCGATCGGGTCGGCGGGGTCGCCCTTTTCGATCAGCCGGGCCACGGCGGGCGTGAGCGCGATGGCGTAGCGTGCGGCGACCGCCGCCAGTTCGCCGCGCCGCCAAGGCGCGACGAGGCCGGCGGCGATGAGATCGTCAGGAGACTTCAGCGTGCGCGCGGGCCGGGGGGAGCTCATGGCGGCTGTTTAGGCGCGCGGCGAGCGGAAGGGAAGGCGGGTTTCGGCGAAGCCAAACCCGCTTCGGCAAAACGCCGGCGGACATGCAACCATAACGAGCGCGACAATTCTCGCTCAGGTTGTAACGAAAGCCAGATTCGCCGTTCACCGATTATTAGATTCGGAGGCGGACTGTCTCCATGACGGCGGCAAACGTCGCCGCCCGATCGCCACGGCGGAACACGGCGGACGCCGCCCGCCGTCGACGGCGCCGCCGATGCGCCATCGACACAAACGGCGGCCGCAGAGCGCGCTTCGCTCCCGACGGGTGTGGCCCTCGACGGGCATCCGGATGCGCTGACCGAGTTTTGGCGGTTGAAGTCGACAGCGGGATAGGGCGGCCGGGATCCGCCGATCGGACAAAATTGGAAGGGCGGCGATGACGAAAATTTCACGACGCGGCTTTGCGGCGGCGCTGGCGGCTTCCACCTTCGCCTTCGGCAAGGCCCGCGCGACAAATCAGAGTCAGCCGGAAGGATATCCGATCGCCTCCGACGTTTTTACGACGTCCGAGAGGACGGTGGCGCCTGGCCCGACGCCTTCGGCGCCGGTTCAGCTTTATGAACTGCCAAAATATGCGCAATACGGCTACGGCGCCTGGACATTTGGCGATCCTCTCAAATCCGTAACGCGAACCGACATCATGCCGGCTCATTACGACGCGTCGGCAGTCACCAAGAGAGCAAAATTACTGAACTTCTTTACTATTGCCGACATCCATATTACCGACAAGGAATCTCCTAACCAAGCGATCTATCTTCAACGCTTGCACCCGACATTGTCCGTTAGCGCTTCTCTATATTCAGGGATCATGCTGTATACGACACATGTTCTCGATGCAGCCGTGCAGACGATAAACGTCCTTCACAAAAAAGATCCGTTTGATTTCGGCGTCTCTCTGGGCGATGCCTGTAACAGCACACAGTACAACGAGCTAAGGTGGTATATCGATGTCCTCGATGGCGAGGTTATCACCCCGAGTTCCGGCGCCAAGCTCGGAGCCGACAACGTCGAATATCAGAAAGCTTACAAGGCGGCGGGGCTTGATAAGACGATTCCGTGGTATCAGACGCTCGGCAACCACGATCACTTCTGGCTCGGGTCAATCCCCGTGGACCATAGCCTGCGAACCGACCTCCGACAGTCCTACATCGCCGACGAAGTGTTCGCCGCGGGCGACGCCCTGGTCGATCCGAGACAAATACAAGACCATACTTACTATATGGGCGTAATCGATGGTTCGACTCCTTACGGCGACATCAAGGACGCAGGGCCCGTCACAGATTTCAAGAGCCCTCCGAAGGTTGTAGCCGATCCGGACCGCCGATCGCTTTTGCGAACGGAGTGGATGAGGGAATTTTTTAAAACGTCGTCAAATCCCGTCGGTCACGGTTTCAATTTGGCCGACGCCGACAACGGATTTGCCTGTTTTAGCGTCGTACCGAAATCATCGATACCGATAAAGGTCATCGTGCTAGACGATACGCAAGGGGAAAACGATAACTCCACCGACATCCATGGGCATGGCTTTCTCGACCAGGCGCGTTGGAACTGGCTTAAAAAAGAACTTGCGGATGGCGACGCCGCCGGTCAGCTCATGATCATCTCTGCGCACGTGCCGATAGGCGTCGAAGCGACCGCGTCTCATTCCGAAATGGGTTGGTGGATGAATCCTCAAAATGCCGTGACCTTGCCGGATCTGATCGCTGAACTTCACCGCCATCCGAATTTGCTCATGTGGCTCTCGGGGCATCGTCATTTGAATACCGTTAAAGCATTTATATCGCCCGATCCAGTCCATGCTCCTGAGAAAGGCTTCTGGCACGTCGAAACCTCATCTTTGAGAGATTTTCCCCAGCAATTCCGCACCTTCGAGATCTACCTCAACAGCGACGATACGATTTCGATCGTGACGACCGACGTTGATCCCGCAGTGAAAAACGGAACGCCTGCGGCGACTTCGCGCGAATATGCGATAGCGGCGCAGCAGCTGGTCAATGCGAATATATATAGCTTTAATCCAACTCATGATCCAACCATAAAGCCGATGCCCACCGGTTCGTACAATGCCGAACTCTTGAAGAAATTAAGCCCTGCGATGAAAGCGAAGAGGCGTAACTACGGAACGCCGATACATACGTAAGCCCGGATTTTCCAGGCGTCCCGGGCACCCTTTGGACGACAATACCGACTCTGCGGCGAATACCAGAGCGTTATCGGTGAATCGCCCAGGCGATCATGGAACGCCCAGCGGGCGAAAGGGACGACGGGTCCCGTCGGGTCGATTTCGGCCGCCGGCTGAAGCTGGAGTTCCACGGTGGCCGCATCGCGTTCGGCGCCGGTTTGGCGGCCTATCGTGAACTGGACGACGCCCCCGGGCTTGCCGATTCGGCTGGCGGCGTCATTTCGGGGCGCCGCAGGGGCGAGAACGCCCCCCGGCTTCCGGCCTGCCTGTTCCGCCAATCCGTGTTCGGCTGTCTCGCCGGCTGCAAGGATGGGAACGACGCCATGACGGCGATGAGGCGCCGCGCGCATTGGCCACAGTATTGGAACGCCTCGTCACGCAACGAGTCGGGTCTCGCCGATGGGGCGCAGTCCAGCGCGGTCCACGGGCGTGTCTGCGCAATAGCCGCCCTTCGCCGAGCGCGGCCGGCCGCGATCGACGAAGCGCGGCTACGGATCGGCGGCCGCGCTCGCAAGGACCGTAATTCCGTCGCCATGATCGCGAAGCAACCCGTCGCGACGCGCGATTCGGCCTTTTCACCCCCTGCGGAAACGATCGTTCTCGTCGAAGGCCGCCCCCGCTCACGAGCGCGAGCGGACGGCGAATCATGAAAACGACTTCAAGTCGCCAAAATGCAACACCTCATGCAAGGCGCTGTTTACATTCATTGTTTTGCACAGAATGCGGATTTTACGTCGATAAAATATGACTTTTTCGTTAACAAACCGGAAACACAACCTTGACGCGCATGGCACGGCCGTTTACCCGTAATGCGTTAGCGCACCGAAGCTGACGGACGGCTGAGAATGCCGAATTCAAAATGCCAAAGGGGACACCATGAAAAAAATCGCTCTTCTAACGGCCGCCTGCTGTCTTTTGGCGGCGCCTGCTTTCGCCGGCAGCAACAACGTCAACGTCAACGTCAAACTCACCAACGTAGCGATGGTCAGCCAGGGCGGGAACGGCCACGGTCAGGCCAACGTGGCCATCGTCGCGCAGGGCGTGATCGCGAACGTCGCGGCGCCGCACGAATATCCCACCGTCGTCGTCAACACCGGATACGTTCCGGTCGGCTCGCCGTAGTTTCCGGCCTCGTTCTGCCGCGGGGGCTGGGGGAAAGCCTTTCGGTCTCTGTGGCGCGTGACGAAGGATCATCGCTGCGCGTGAGTAATGTCTCGCTCTCGTGCAGCGATGATTAATGGCTTTAGCCCGCGGAGACAGAGATGCGTCCTCTTGTCGACAGCTTCTGTGCGCTTGCGGGCGTCCTAGTCTTCAGCGTCGCCGCATGCGCCTCTGAAAGCCAGCTGGATATTCATGCTCGGACGAACGAGGGTGTGCGCGCCGCGCGTTTTGCGGTGAATTGCCTCGGCGGCGTTCTCAACGAGGATCCGGCAGTGAACTATCTCACTGTCGGCGATTATCCGGCGCAAGCGGCGGCGCCCAGGGGCGCGCGTCGCGTGTTTGTTTGCGGCGATAGAATACCGCCATTCATACTGTGGCGCTCCGGCCTGCGCAGAAGATGAAATGACTATCATGCAACTCTTAAGGGAGCTGAACAATGTTGCGCGTCTTGGCCATTTCATCGCTCGTCAGCGGACTTTGCTGCCCGGCGTATGCTCAAACGCTGCCGCTGAGGCAGAATGGCGTCAACAATTACGCCATCATCGCTCCCGGCGATATCTCATCTGACATTGAGATTTCGCAAACCGGAAGAAACAACCTGGCGGTCGACCAGCAGAATGGGCCGGATAATTCGATATACGTCAACCAAAGAGCCAAAAATAGCAACACATCTATAGTCAATCAATACGGCATCGACAACATTGCTGTCGTCGTGCAGCAGTATAATTTTCGGCCCGTCGGTAGTCCCCCAACGAGTTACGTCGGTCAGCAGACCAGTTACGGCTATTTATCCGAGTTCATCAGCGGCGGCGTGAGCATTCTCGCGCTCACCGGGTCAGGAAACACGCTGGTTAGTTCTTTCGGCCGAAGCCATTGAGTTTTAGCCATTTGGCGCAACGGGTGAGGCGGAGCGATGACGGGGGCCAAGGCGTTATTCGCAGCAATCACGGCCTTGTGCGCGCTTTGGCCGCTGCAAGGCTTCGCCGCCGAAGTCCCGGCGCCGGATTCCGCCGACAAGGGCGCTTCCTCCGGCGACAAAAATAAAGTCAAGAACGCGGATTGCAGCAGCTACGGACCGAAATTCTTTAGACTGGGGGAAAGCGTCTTTTGCGGCAAGGCGGGCTACGATCTCATGGGGTTCGCGGCCAAAGACTTCGCCTCCTGGGATATCGGCATGGTCGGGCAGCGCTTGCCCTCGATGACTTATCCCGCCGGCGTTCCCCTCCTTTATTACTATAACAAGAATTTCAGCTCCGAGACCGACAATCCCTATCCGGGCGTCGACGCCCAAGTGAATTTCATGGCGGTCGGCCAGACGGAGGCGGGCCCGCTGGTCGGCTACGTCAATTTGCGGCTCGCCGGACAATTGGAGTTCGACACCAACGGCGGCGCGAGGGCCATCTCCAACAATGCCCCCAACGGCTCGGCGCTCGAGGGGCTCGTCGATCAGGCCTGGGTTCGCCTCGGCGGGCTCGAGATCGGCGTTCAACCTTCCATGTTCGGCTTTGCGCGCTGGGGTTACTCGGTCGTGCCCGGCTATTCCTCCTTGGTGGATACGCCCGCGATTTCCTACACCTATCGAATCGACAACCTGGGGGCGGCCGGCAACGAGGCGGCGTCGGTCAGCCTCGCCCTCGAAGACCCGACCATACGCGATATGGCCGACGGCGTGCTGTCGCAATACGCCGGGGTCCGCGCGCCCGATTTCGTCGCTCAGGCGCGCTTTGGAACGCCGTCCCTCCTGCTCCATATCGGCGGCGCGCTGCATGAAATCCGCGACGAAGCCGCCCGCGATTGCTGCGGGTCGCCCGTCGAGTCGACGTGGGGCGCGGCGGGAACGGTGGGCGGCGAATATCGCGTCAAGTGGAGCGATCTCTTCGGCGCTTCGGCCGGAGACATGTACGGACGTTTCATGATCCAGGGCGCCGAGGCCAGAGGCGCCATCGGTTATCTTGGCGTTCCCTTCTTCGCCACCGACTATGTCGCCGACGCGGACGGCGCCATTCATCCCACCCTGGGCTACTCGGGGATCGCGTCCTACGAGCATCTGTGGACGCCGACTTTGAAGAGTTCGTTGACTTTTTCGATATTTCACACCTCGGAGACTTCCGGCGTGGAGGATCTCCCGCCGGGATTTCCGATGTGGTTCGACGTCAAGGTGCGCGGGTCCGAATTGCAAGCCGGGATCGAAGATATGCTGCAGCCCGATCTCATGGTCGGGCTGGAGGCCGGATATACCTGGACGACCGCGAACGGAACCTACGCCGGCGCGTTGGCCGCCCCCTTGCAGGTCGGCTTCCCCAATGTGGCTGTCTACGTGCGCAAGGTCTTTTGAAAGCTCGGCGTCCGGCGCCGTTTGCGCCGAGTCGGCGCCTGCGCCGCTGGGATTGTGGCGACGCTGCGCTTCGATAGCGTCGCCCCCATGGCGACGCCGCCGATGGCGCGGCTGTCGAGGAAATCCTTGACATGGCTTAACAAGACTTGACGCCATCCTCGACGCGAGGCCTGGCGGCTTCACGCATTTGACGAAACGAGCGGCCAGTCGCCCGGCCCTTCACCCCACCCGCCGCCGCGCCATCAGCAGCGCGATCGCGCAGGAGCCGAGGCGCGCGACGGTCTTGTCGGCGCGGCTGGTCAGCATGATCGGCACGCGCGCGCCGAGGACGACGCCGGCCATTTCGGCGTCGGCGAGATATTCGAGCTGCTTGGCGAGCATGTTGCCGGCCTCGATATCGGGCGCGACGAAAATGTCGGCGCGCCCCGCGACCGGCGAGACGATGCCCTTGGTGCGCGCCGCGTCCAGCGACACCGCATTGTCGAAGGCGAGGGGCCCGTCGAGGATGCCGCCCACGATCTGGCCGCGATCGGCCATCTTGCACAGCGCCGCGGCGTCGATGGTCGAGCGGATGTCCGGCGAGACCGTCTCGACCGCCGACAGGATCGCGACGCGCGGCGACACGATGCCCAGCGCCCGGGTCAGATCGATGACATTTTGCACGATGTCGCGCTTGTCCGTCAGCGTGGGATAGATGTTGACCGCCGCGTCGGTGATGAACAAAGGCCTGGGATAGCTCGGCGCGTCGATGGCGAAGACGTGGCTGACGCGGCGCGCGGTGCGCAGGCCGCTCGTGGCGTCGACGACGGCGCGCATCAGTTCATCGGTGTGCAGGGCGCCCTTCATCAGCGCCTCGACCTTGCCCGAACGCGCCATCGCCACGGCCGCCTCCGCCGCCGCGTGGCTGTGTTCGGTCGACACGATCTCGAACGGCGAGAGGTCGATATGCGCCTCCTCCGCTGCGCGGCGGATTTTCGCCTCGGGACCGACGAGAACCGCCTCGATCAGCCCCTCGCGCGCGGCTTCGACGGCGCCGACGAGGGAAGGCTCGTCGGTGGGATGGACGACCGCCGTGCGCAACGGCGCGAAGCCGCGCGTCATCTCGACCAGCCGGCGATAACGGCGGCCTTTCTTGTGAACTTCGCCGGCCTGGCCGCGGTCGCGGCGGCGGGAGATTTTCTCCGGCGGCGCCACGACCTCGACGACTCCGCTCAAGGTCAGTTCGCCGCGCTGATTGGTGGCGCGGCAATCGAGGACGACACGCCGTCCTTCGGCGTTCTTGGCTTTGACCGAGACAACGAGGGTCATGACGTCGCCCGGCCGCGCCGCGCCCTGGCTCTCCAGGGTCTCGCGGACGAGCATGGTTCCCGCGCCGGGAAATCGCCCGGCGATGACCGCCGCGATCAGAGCGCCGCCCCAGCCGCTCTCGGCCGCGATCGACTGGAAGCCGTTGGTCGACACCAGGCCCGATTCGACGGCGTCGGGATCGAGCGCCCCGGCCGCGCTGGCGAAGCGGTCGAAATCCTCGGGCGTCAGCGCGCGCACGAAAATGTCGCGCTCGTCGATCGCCAATTCGTCGAAGGTGTGGTTCTCGATGCGGTCCATGGGGGCCTCGACTTGCGCTGCGAATGTCGGGACGGCATTATAGCGCCTCGCCTCGCCGCTTGCGAAGCTCTTGACGCGCGCGCAGGCTGTTAGCGCACTGACGCTCGGAAGGCTTGACGCACATCAAGGCGCCGCCCGCGGCGCGCTTCCACATTGATGAGAAGTGCATCTGTCGCCGGGCCGAAACGATGAGGAAGCGCGTCGCCCCGTCCGCCGGCCCCGGCGGTCCGCCTTCGCCGTCCCTCGAGGGCGATCAGTCGGCGGCGTTCTCGTTTCTCGGCGACGCGCGCACGCACGCCGTTCCCGGGCCGGTGAAAAGGATCGACACCCAAGGCGCGGTCGTCTTCCTCGCCGGCGACGACGTCTACAAGGTCAGGCGCGCGATCCGCCTGCCGTTCCTCGATTTCTCGACGCTCGAAAAGCGCCGCGCCGCGTGCGAGGCGGAAATCGAGGTCAACCGCGAAAACGCGCCGCGCATCTATCTCGGCGTCGTCGCCGTCACGCGTCAGGGCGAGAGCCTGGCGATCGGCGGCGCGGGCGAAGTCGTGGAATGGGCGACGCACATGCGCCGCTTCGACGAGAACGCGACGCTCGACAAAATCGCCGAGCGCGGCGGCCTGACGCCCGAACTCGTGCGCAAGCTCGCGCAGGCGATCCATCTCTCGCACGAACGCGCGCCCACGCGCGGCGGCGAGAGGGCGACGCAATCGCTGTCGACCTATCTCGATCAGAACGAAGCCGTGTTCGCCGCGCGGCCCGATCTGTTTGAACCCGCCCAAGCGGCCGAGCTCGCGCGGGAGGCGCGCGAAGCGCTCGCCGCCGTCCGGCCGCTGCTCGTCGCGCGCGGGAATTGCGGCTATGTCCGCCGCTGCCACGGCGATCTGCACCTGCGCAACATCGCGGTCGTCGGCGGCGAGCCGGTGCTGTTCGACGCGATCGAGTTCGACCCCGATATCGCCACCGGCGACATTCTCTACGATCTCGCCTTCGCGCTGATGGACCTTTGGGAGCGCAACCTCCGCCCCGCCGCCAACCTGCTTCTGTCGAGCTATTTGTCGCTGAGCGACGAGCCGCAATTCTCCGGCCTCGCGGCGCTGCCGATCTTCATGAGCCTCCGCGCCGCGATCCGCGCCAAGGTCGAGGCGGCCAACATCGCGCATCTCAGCGGCGCCGAGCAGGCGCGCGAGCGAGAGGCCGCCAGGCGCTATTTTCTTTTCGCTGAGGCGTTCTTGAAGCCCGCGCCGGCGCGCCTCGTCGCGGTCGGCGGCCTTTCCGGAACGGGCAAGAGCGCGCTCGCCGCCGCGCTGGCGCCCGAAATCGGCCGCGCGCCGGGCGCGATTCTGTTGCGCAGCGACGTCGAGCGCAAGCATCTGTTCGCCGTCGAGGAGACGACGCGCCTGCCCGACGAGGCCTATGGCGAGGCGGCGAGCCGCGAAACCTATGCGCGGCTCACTCGCAAGGCGGGGCTGGCGCTGCGCGCGGGACACAGCGTCGTCATCGACGCCGTCCATTCCCATGGGTCGGAACGCGAGGCGGCGGCGCGTCTGGCGGCCGATCTCGGCGTCGCCTTCGCCGGCCTGTGGCTCGAAGCGCCGGTGGCCTTACGTCTCAAGCGCGTCGGCGCGCGCGCCCGCGACGCGTCGGACGCCGACGCGCGCATCGTCGCGACGCAGACGGCCGCGCCGCTCGCCGAGACCGGCTGGAGCGCGCTCGACGCCGCCGGCGATCTCGCCGCGCTGATCGAAGCGGCGCGCGCTCGCCTGTAGTGGGAGGCGCGGGCGCGGAACCGCCTTCACTTGCCAGGAGGCGGCCCCGGCCGCGGCGGGCCGGCGAGCCCGACGAAGCGGTTGCAGCCCGTTCTTGGCGGCTCCCGGCGTTTCTGCTATAGGCTCGCGAAAACAGGGCGCTTCGCATCGCGGGCGCCGCGCCGGAGCGGCTAATGAATTATTGCGATTTCACCGCCCTGGAGCGCACGCCGCTCGAGCGCGATCCCTTCGATTTTCTTGTCGTGCCCGACTTTCTCAAGGGCGACCTTTTTCCGTTGGTCCTCGCCGACTATCCCGAAGTGCCCGGTCCCGGCTCCCATCCGCCCGCCGAGCTCTCCATCCGCGGCCATTTCCGAGCGCTGATCGACGAATTGCGCGGAGCCGAATTCCGTGCGGCGATCGAGCGCAAGTTCGGCGTCGATCTGACCGGGCGCCCGACCATGTACACGGTGCGTGGCTATGTCCGGGAAAGGGACGGCTCGATCCATACGGATTCGAAAACCAAGATCATCACCGTTCTCGTTTACATGAACGAGCGCTGGCAAGAGGACGCGGGCCGGCTGCGCCTGTTGCGCGGCCCGGACGATCTCGACGACTATGTCGCGGAAGTGCCGCCCCACGGCGGCACGCTGCTCGCGTTCCGACGCGCCGACAATTCCTGGCACGGCCACAGGCCGATTTCCGGCCGGCGCCGCGCCGTTCAGTTGAACTGGGTGACCTCGCAGGAGGTGGCCGACGCCGAGCAGCGCCGGCGCCGGTTCTCGACCAAGCTGAAGAAGTTCACGAACATGTTCATTCCGGGTTCAGCGGCGTGAAGCCGATGAAAGCGCGGCCGCGGCGATTCGCGGCGAAATGGGGAAGACTCTGGCGCTTGGCAAAGCTGTGGCGGGCAGAGCCGTTTGTGAAGGGACTTGCCATGATGAAGAAAACAATGGGGATCGCCTTTTCGGCCATCCTGCTCGCCGGCGCGTTCGCTCTAACGGCGAACGGCGCGTCCGGCGCCGAAAGCGTGATGAAGCAGTGCGGCGCCGATTGGAAGGCCGCCAAGGCGGCCGGCACCACCAACGGCCAGACCTGGCAGGAATTCCTCAAGACTTGCAGGGCGCAAAAGGAAGGCGCCGCTGCGCCTGCGCCGGCCGCCCCGGCCGCCGCCCCCGCCGCCGCGCCTGCGCCTGCCCCCGCCGCTGCGCCTGCGCCCGCGCCCGCCGCCGCGCCCGCGCCTGCGCCGACTCCCGCGGCCGCGCCTGCGCCGACTCCCGCGGCCGCGCCTGCGCCTGCGCCGACTCCCGCCGCCGCCGCGCCTGCGCCGATGAAGCCCGCGCCGAAGAAGCCCGTCGCCGCGGCGACGCCGGCCGCCGGCGAATTCGCCGCCGAAGCCGAAGCCAAGGCGCATTGCCCGAGCGACACCGTCGTCTGGGTCAACACCAAGTCGCACAAGTACCACTACGCCGGGCACAAGAGCTACGGCGCGACCAAGCAGGGCGCCTACATGTGCGAGGCCGACGCCAAGGCCGCCGGCGACGTCGCCGCCAAGGGCGAGAAGGAAGAGGCGCCGAAGTAATCAGCAGCCCGTCGCCGCTTAAGGCCATCGACGCCGCTTCGCTTTTCGTAGGGCGAAGCGGCGTCTTGCCCGTCTGGGAGGGGAACGTGCCGGAAAACTGCTGCCATCCCGTCGGCGCGCACAAGCGCCTGCGCATTCCCGACACCTATGTGTCGAGCCTGATGCTCGATCGCGCGCTCGACGCCGTCGCGCGCCGGGTCGGCCGCATCGACCGCGATCACGACATTCCCTATCTCGCCGGCTACAGCCTCGACGGCAAGCGCGTCTATATCGACCGCCACTTGCCCGAGAGCTTCCTCTACAAGGGCCGCGCCATCCCGGTCGATCGCTATTTGCTGCTGCACGAGGAGGTCGAGAAGACGCTGATCGACCAGCTCGATCTGCATTATCAGCACGCCCATCAGATCGCGACGCGCGCCGAAGAGGCCGCGGTGCGCGCCGACGGCGTTTCCTGGCGCGCCTACGATCGCTTCATGCAGACCTACGTCAAACGGATGGGCGACGAGCGGCTGACCAAGCTGCCGCCCGATCTCGACCTCAGGCCCTATCGCGACGAACACGATTACGACCTGATGCGCCGCATGGTGGCGGCCGCCGCCGACCCCAAGCATCCAGCG
>JBEKAL010000052.1:0-16954 GCA_050015935.1 Roseiarcus sp. | reverse complement strand
ATTAGGTGGAGCAAATGCATCACGATCGCAGCGACGGCAGCAATGATGCCGGCTATGGCCTCCCAATCAAGAGTGAGGAAGCGTTTCAGGTTCATCAGTTCCTCCAGAACCTAAATGTCCCGGATGCTGCCTTGAGGGGCGGCCGGCTGCATCGGCGGATTCTCACCGGTTACGGTGAATTGCGGCGCCACTGCTCTCGACCACCGACCCCATAATCTCCCGTGGCGGCCGCCGAGCAGAGGCAAGACAAGCGCCACCTCGCCGCAACGCCTCCTTCCCCGGCCGCCGCAATTCGCCATCGACCTCTCGGACAGAGACCTTTTCCGATTGAAATGGGCCGTCAAGGGCGCGCGAAAGCGCGCCGCCTCCGGCGGTCGAGATCCTCGACAGCCCATTTCAATCGGAATTCTCGCCTCCAAGAGATCGACGGCGAATGGCGGCGGCTCCTCCGGTTCGAGCCTGCGGCCGGCGTCGGCCACGGCGGTCGCGGTCCAGTCGAGCGTCAACTGCACTGGCGCCGCAAACCCGCAAACCCGCCGCCGCAATTCGCCGTCCGCTTCCTTCACATCCGACTTCGGCCGCCCGCGCGCCGGCGCGGCGCTTTTAGAGATGACGCGCCGCGATGACGGCGTCGCGCAAGAAATTCACTTCATCGCGCGTTTCGCTGAGCCGCGCGGCAATCGCATCGCGGATCGACAATACGCCGACGAGCTGGGCGTACTCGACGACCGGCACGTGGCGAATGTGATGTTCGTTCATCAGCTTCTCCGCGGCGGCCATGCTCTCTTCCGGCCCGCAGGTGATGACCTCGCGCGACATCAGGTCGCGTACGCGCCGCTCGCGAAAATGCTCGCTGTCCTTCGCAAAAGCCCGCACCAGATCGCGTCCGGAAATCACGCCGACCAGGATATTGGCGGCGCCGCAAACGGGCATGGCGCCGATGTTGTAGCGACTCAATCGCGCCGCGACCGCCTCGACCGTCTCGTCCGGCGTGCAAGTGATGGGCTGGTGGCGGTTCGCTCTCAGAAATTGTCCGACTCGCATAGGCCTCCCCCTGTTCTCTGGTTGTTTTCGGCGGGCCTATTTTGACCCTTTGTCCCGGCGGCGCCGCAGTTTGCTTTTGTTGCGAAACGCCGCTCGGAAAAACCGGCGGGCCTCTGACGAACAAGGCCGGTCGCCGCGACAGTGCGCTCAACAGCCGACCCTATCAGGTCTTCCTCGCGGCCGCCGAGCGGGAACAAGGCGCCCGCACTTTCGCCGCGACGCCGCTCTTCCCGGCCGCCGCGATTCGCCGTCGATCGCTTGGCTAGCGATTCTTTTCCGATTGAACCGGGCTGTCAAGCGTCGCGCGGTCGCAGGCCGCACTTCCGCGAGCCCTCGACAGCCCGATTCACTGGGAATTTTCGCGCTTCAAGAGATCGACGGCGAATTGCGGCGGCCACTCCGGTTCGCGCCTGCCGCCGGCGCCGGTGGCGGCGGTCACGGTCCAGTCGATCGTCGAGTGCGCCGGCGCCGCAACTGCTGTATGGCTTGGCAAGGAACTCTTGCGATGCAACGCGCCCTCATCGTCATCGGATTGGCCGTCGCCGCGGCCGGCCTCGCTTGGCCCTGGCTAGGCAAGCTCGGCCTCGGCCGCTTGCCCGGCGGCATTTATGTTCGGGGCGAGCACGGCTCGTTCTATTTTCCGATCGCCACCTGCATCCTGCTGAGCGTCGCGCTGTCGCTCGTCGTCTGGCTGATCAATCGCTGACCGCGACGGCGATTCCGTTCGCGGTCCAGTCGATCGTTGAGCGCGCCGGCGCCGCAGCTCCACGGGGAAATCCGGCCGGACAGCCACGGCGGGAGGTCCGCGCTGCGCGCTTTCCCCTCGCATCGGCGCGGTTTTTGGCTATAGTGCGGCGCCTTTGCCGGAGCCGTTTCGTGACCCTAGCCCCATCGCCAATTTCCGCCCGGCGCGTCGTCGCGCTTTTCCTGGTCGTCGGCCTGGCGCTCGGCGCCTCGAGCTGCGGCCGTCGCGGCCCGCTCGAAGCGCCTCCCGATCCGAGCGCCGTCGCCAAGCCGACGGACGATCCCTTGGCGGCCGCGACCCACCACAAAGAGACCCCGATCACGCCGCCCAAAGCGCCTTTCGTGCTCGATCCGCTGTTGTAAGGCGCTCGCCTCCATGCGCGATTTCGTCTATCGCGGCGGCGCCCTCCACGCCGAGGACGTCGATCTCAAGCGAATCGCCCGCGAAGTCGGCACGCCGTTCTATTGCTACTCCAGCGCCGCCATCGAGCGGCGTTTTCGCCTCTTCAGCGCCGCCTTCGCCGATCGCGACGCGCTCGTCTGCTATGCGGTGAAGGCCAATTCCAACCAGGCGGTGCTCAAGACCCTGGCGCGCATGGGCGCCGGGATGGACGTCGTCTCCGAGGGCGAACTGCGGCGCGCCCGCGCCGCCGGCGCGCCCGCGGACAAAATCGTTTTTTCCGGCGTCGGCAAGACCCGCGGCGAAATGGCGCTGGCGCTCGAGGAAGACATTCTCTGCTTCAATGTCGAATCCGAGCCGGAGCTCGCGGCGCTCTCCGAAGTCGCCTCGGCGCGCGGTCGAATCGCGCGCGTCGCCATCCGCGTCAATCCCGACATCGCCGCGGGCGCCCACGCCAAGATCGCCACCGGAAGGTCGGAAAACAAGTTCGGCGTTCCGATCTCCCGCGCGCGCGCCGTGTACGCCCGCGCTCGCGCGCTGCCCGGCCTCAGCGTAACGGGCGTCGACATGCATATCGGCTCGCAGATCACCGACATGAAGCCGTTCGACGACGCCTTCGCGCTCATCGCCGATTTCGTGCGCGAGCTGCGCAGCGACGGCTGTTCGATCGACCATGTCGACCTCGGCGGCGGCCTCGGCATCCCCTATCGCTGCGACAACGATCCGCCTCCTCGCCTCGAGCGTTACGCTGAAATCGTCGCGCGCCGCACCCGCGGACTCGGCTGCAAGCTCTATTTCGAACCGGGACGCTTCATCGTCGGCCCCGCCGGCGTGCTGGTGGCGTCGGTCGTCTACGTCAAGCACGGCGACGGCAAGACTTTCGTCATCGTCGACGCGGCGATGAACGATCTGATCCGTCCGACGCTCTACGACGCCTATCACGAATGCCTGCCGCTCGCCGAGCCGCCCGACGACGCCCCGCGGCTGCGCGCCGACATCGTCGGCCCGGTGTGCGAAAGCGGGGATTTCCTCGCCCTCGATCGCGAAATGGCGGAAGTGAAGGCGGGAGATTTCGTCGCCGTGATGACGGCCGGCGCCTACGGCGCCGTTCAGGCCGGAACCTACAATACGCGTCTTCTCGTCCCGGAAACGCTGGTCAAGGGCGCCGATTACGCGCTCGTGCGTCCCCGGCCGAGCTACGCCGAGTTGATCGGCCTGGACAAAATTCCGCCGTGGTTGAGGTCAGGGTGAGGCGTCTTTTCCCGCGCGCAGAAACGGCGCCGTCGAGGAGAAACGCGTTGCAATCAGGGGAACCGAACGAGCAGGGTCGGCGCGACGCGCGGCTGAACGCCGGCGCGGTCCTCGACGCTTTGGCGCGCCGGGCCGAGGCGGCGCTCGTTTTCGAGCGGATTTGGCCGCCGCTCGCCTGGGCCGGGGCGCTTGTCGCCCTGTTTCTCGCGGCGTCGTGGTTCGGCCTGTGGTTCGCCGCCCCGCGCTTGGGCCGCATCGCCGGCGTCGCGCTGTTCGCGGCGCTCCTTCTGGCCGCGCTCGCGCCGCTCGCGCGCTTGCAGCGGCCGACGCGCGAGGAGACGCTCGCCCGTCTCGACCGCGACGCGCGCATGCCGCATCGGCCGGCCGCTTCCTTGGCCGATCGGCTCGCCATGCCCGGCGACGGGGCGACGACCAACGCGCTTTGGATCCTCCACCGCCGCCGCCTCGCCCGGCAAGTCGCCGGGATCGCGCCCGCCTTTCCCTCGCCGCGCATGGCTTGGCGCGACCCGCGCGCGCTGCGTTTTTGCGCTCTCCTGCTCGCGCTTGGCGCCGCGATCGTCGCCGGGCCCGAACGGTACGGGCGCGTCGCGGCCGCGTTCGACTGGCGCGGCGGCTCGGCCGCGGCCGCTGCGGCGCGCCTCGACGCCTGGATCGATCCGCCCGCCTATACCGGCGCGCCGCCGATGCTTCTCGACGTCTCGCCAAGGATAGGCGCGGCGGAAAAAATCGTCGCGCCCGAAGGCTCGATTCTCGTCGTGCGCGCCGAAGCGAACGCGATCGAGACCCGAATCGAGGGCGCGCTGACGCCGCTCGCGAGCGACAAAGCCGCGGCCGCGGAGAACGCGCCGATCGAACGCCGCTGGACCGTTCGCGGCGACGGCGCGTTCACGCTCGCGCGCAACGGCTCGCCGTTCGCCGCCTTCGCCATCGCCGCGATCGCCGCCGGCAAGCCGACGATCACGCTGATCGATCCGCCCCGCCCGAATTTGAGCGGCTCGTTGACGCTCCATTACGCGCTCGCCGATCGATATGGGGTGGCGAGCGCCGAGGCGGAATTTTCCAAGCCGGGGGGCGCCGGCGCGAGCCCGCCGCCGCGCGCGCTGATCGAGGCGCCGAAGCTGCCGTTGCAATTGCCTAACACGGCCAGCGGCGTCGGCGAAGCGCTGACGACCAGCGATCTCTCCGAGCATCCCTGGGCCGGCGCCGAAGTCGTGATGACGCTGAAAGCGACCGGCCTTTCCGGCGCGAGCGGCGCCAGCGCGCCGATCGCGCTCCGCCTGCCGCAGCGCGATTTCCACAATCCGCTCGCCCGCGCGCTGGTCGAGCAGCGACGCGGCCTGATCCTCGATCCCGACCATGATCGCCCCCATCTCGCCAAGGCGATCGCGGCGCTGCTGATCGCGCCGGACGTTTTTGAGACGCCCGCCGGCGTGTACCTCGGTCTGCGCGCCGTGCAATCGCGCCTCGCGTCGGCGCGCGGCGATCCGGAACTCGTCGAGGTCGCCGATCTCCTGTGGGCGATGGCGATACAAATCGAAGACGGCGACGCCTCTCAGGCCCAGCGCGATCTGCGCGCGGCTGAAGAGAAGCTGCGCGAGGCGCTTCAGCGCGGCGCCGGCGACGAGGAGATTCGCGCCTTGACCCAGGAATTGCGCGAAGCCGCCGAACGCTACATGCGCGACCTCGCCGAGCAGGACCCCGGGGCGGAACAGGACGCCGCGCCGATGGAGGAAAAGGACCTGGAAAGCCTGCTCGACCGCTTCGAAGACACCGCGCGCAACGGCGCGCGCGAGGACGCCGAAGCGATGCTCGATCGCTTGCAAAACATGTTCGAGAACATGCGAAGCGCGCGCGAGGCCGAGGCGAACCCGGCGATGCGCGAGATGCGCAAGCAATTGAGCGAACTGGAAAAGATGCTGCGCGATCAAAAGGCGTTGCGCGACGACACCTTCCGGCGCGATCAGCGCGAGCGCTTGCGCCGCGACGCGGGGAAGGACAACGCCGCGCCGGAGGCCAATGAGGACGATTCGAAAGGAGAGCCGACGCTCGAGCAGCGTCAGCGCGCGCTGCGCGAGCGTCTGGCCGAAATGCGGCGACGGCTCGAGCGCCTCGGCATGAAGGGCGAAAAAGGCTTAGACGACGCCCAAGGCGCCATGGGCGAGGCCGAAGGCGATCTGAAGGGGGACGGCGAGGGGCGGGACGGCGCGTCGGGCGAATTAGGGCGAACCGGCAAAGGCCGGGCGGTCGAAGCGCAGGGTCGCGCGCTTCAGGCCCTCAGGGAAGGGGCGCAGGGCCTGCAGCGCCAGATGCAGGGCGACGGCCAAGGCGGATTCATGGCGACCGGCCGGCGTCCCGGCGATTTGCAGCAGGGGCGCGACCCCCTGGGACGCGAGCGCGGCGACGGGCGCGGCGCGATCGAAGGCGCGCTCAACGGCGGCGCCGACATCGCCGAGCGCGCGCGCCGCGTGTTGCAGGAACTGCGCCGGCGCCTCGCCGATCCCAACCGCCCGAGCGACGAGCGCGACTATCTCGAACGGCTGTTGAAGCGGGATTGAGCGTTGGCGGCGGGGGCCACACGCGACAAGACCGCCCGCCGCGTCGAACCCGCGCGCTCATTTCACGACCATCACCTTGCATGGCGCAAGCGCAACCAGACGATCGGCGGTGCTGCCGATGAATTGATCGTACAGCGCCGAGTGGCCCATGTAGCCGACGACGAGCAAGTCATAGCCGCCGCGCTCGACGATTTCGACGATTCTCGGCACGGGATGCCCGGCGACGATCTGCGCCTCAAACGGGACGCCTTGGGCCTGGGCCAGCCTCTTTGCCGACTCGACGACCGGGTCGAACGCGCTCGCCCCTTCCGCCTGCGCCTGGGGAACCACGTCGACGACGGCGGGAAAGCGCGGCAAATCCTCGACGCACACCATGGTGAGGCCGATGCCGAGTAGCTTGGCGAGCTCCAGCGCGCTTCCCAACGCTTTGGCGCCGCCCGGCGAACCGTCGTTGGCGACCAGCATCTTGCGATACATTCCCCCCTCCTCGTCGATTGTCGGCGGGTCGACCGGCTTGTCCTGTTGCGAAGGAAGCTACGGCGGGAAAGACCCTTGCGCAATCAGCGTCGTCGGAGACGGCGGCTTTGGCTCACGAGCCGCCGCGCGAGCCAAAGCCGCGGAAGGTCCGCCCCCCTCGACGGCGGCCGCCGCCAGCTCCGGCTCGGTTTGGCCAAAAGCGCCGGACATAAGCGGCTTGGCTCGAGAGCATGATGTCTTTAGATTGAAACAGACCTCCGTCGTCATTGCGAGCGACAGCGAAGCAATGACCGCTGAGGCGAATCGACTTTAAGACATCATGCTCCATCGCGTGGGAAGCCGCTCATGCCGTCCATCCCCAGCGCCGCCGTCACCATCGCGATCCTCGCGGTCGCCGTCGTGCTCGTTCTCGGATTCGCCAACCTGCTGCGCCAGCAGGCGGGCGACACGTCGCAGCGGCTGATGCGATGGCGGGTGGGACTGCAATTCCTCGCCATTGTCATTGTCGTCGTCGTGCTGCTCACGCGAATGCATTAGGAGCGTTTCGATGGTGCGCCTCAATCGTATTTACACGCGCACCGGCGACGACGGCACGACCGGCCTCGGCGACGGCGAGCGGCGGCAAAAGTTCGACGCGCGCGTCGCCGCCTATGGCGAAGTCGACGAGACCAATTGCGCGATCGGCCTGGCGCGCGCGGCGACGCGCGACGATCCGCGCCTCGCCGCGATCGACGCGGCGCTGGCGCGCGTCCAGAACGATCTCTTCGATCTCGGCGCCGACCTCTGCGCGCCGCCGAAGCAGGGCCAAGCCGATGCGCGGCTGCGCGTCGCGCCGATCCAGGTCGAGCGGCTCGAACGCGAAATCGACGCCCTCAACGCCGACCTCGCGCCGCTGCGCTCGTTCGCGCTGCCCGGCGGAACGAGCGCCGCCGCGGCGCTGCACCAGGCGCGCGCGGTCTGCCGGCGCGCCGAGCGCGGCATCGTCGCGCTCGCGGCGATCCCGGGAGAATCGGTCGGCGCGCCGGCGCTTTGCTACATCAATCGGCTGTCGGATTATTTGTTCGTCGCCGCGCGCGCCGCCAACGAGCAGGGCCGCGGCGACGTGTTGTGGGTTCCCGGCGCTCATCAAGACGAGAAGTGACGATACGGATGAGCCAATTCCTGTTCGATCCCCGACCGCTCTTCTCGCTCGCGGTCGAGGGCCTCTTTCTTCGCTGTCCCGTGGCGCGAATTCTTGGCGTCGGGCGCGGCGAATGAGCGAGAGCGAACTCGCGACCGCGATCGGCGCGATCAGCGGCACGTCGATGGACGGGATCGACGTCGCGCTGATCCGAAGCGACGGACGCTCGCGCGTCGAGACAGGCCCCGGAGCGACCTTTCCCTATCCTTCCGACATCAGCGGCGCGCTTCGCCAAGTCGTCGCCGACCCAAAGCGCGCGCTGGGGCCGCTCGCAGAGCTCGAACGCGCCGTCACCGACGCGCATGTCGCCGCGATCGAGGCTTTTCTTGCGAAATTCGACATCGACAGGCGACGCGTCGCGCTCGTCGGGCTGCACGGCCAGACGGTGCTGCATCGGCCGCGCGAGCGGTTCACCCGCCAACTCGGCGACGGAGCGCGCGCCGCCGCGGCGCTCGGAATCGACGTCGTCAACGATTTCCGCGCCGCGGACGTCGCGGCCGGCGGCGAAGGCGCGCCGCTGGCGCCCCTCTATCACGCGGCGATGTGCGCGGGGCTCGAGCGTCCGCTGACGGTTCTCAATTGGGGCGGCGTCGGCAACGTCACCTATCTCGGCGCTCATGGCGAAATCATCGCCTTCGACGCCGGCCCCGCCAATGCGCTGATCGACGACTTCGTCGCCGAGCGGCTGGGCGTCGCCTACGACGAGGGCGGCGCGCTGGCGGCGGCCGGGCGCGCCGACGATGAGCTGGTGGCGCGCTTCATGCGCGACGCCTACTTCGATCGGCCGCCGCCCAAATCGCTCGACCGCAACCACTTTCACAGCGCCGCGCGCTCGGCTCGGGCGCTCGGCGACGCCGACGGCGCGGCGACGCTCGCCGCCTTCACCGTCGAAGCGACGGCGGCGGCCTCGCGCCATTTCGCTTTGAAGGCGTCACGATGGCTGGTGTGCGGCGGCGGACGGCGCAATCTGACGCTGATGCGCGCCCTCGAGGCGCGGCTCGAGGCGCGCGTCGATCCGATCGAGGCGATCGGCTACGACGGCGACGTCGTGGAGGCGCAGTGCTTCGCCTATCTCGCGCTGCGATCGCGGCAGGGACTGCCGATTTCCCTGCCGACGACGACCGGAGCGCCGAGGCCGCTCACCGGCGGCGTCAGCTGGCCGGCGAAACGATGACAATCCGCCGAGGGGCGGAGCGACTTCAGGTCTTGTCGAGCGCCCAAACGGACGAACCGGCGGCGGCGAAGTACAAGAAGACGAAGCAGTAGAGAATCGCCAGTTCGCCGTGATTGTTGACGGGGAAAAAGCCCATGGGGAAATGGGCCATGAAATAGGCCGCGGCCATGAAGCCCGAGAGAATGAAGGCGACGGGACGGGTCAGGAAGCCGACGACCATGAGAGCGCCGCCGATCAGCTCCATGGCGCCGGTGAAGATGAGCATGCCGTGCGGCGTTTGGTCGATGCCGGGAATGACGGGAAAGTGCAATAGCTTGCCGCTTCCGTGCTCAAAGAACAGCAGCCCCGTCATGATGCGCAGGATCGCCTGGAGATAAGGAGTCCAGGCCGCGGGAAAGATGGTGAAGTTCATCAGTCGCCTCATTGATCGCGGGCCTTCGGCCTTGGCGCGCGCGCGGGCTCGCGGCCCGCGCCGCGACGATGACGCGATACAATCATAAATCCGTCAGACGATCTTGGCGATCTGATCGAACGAAGAACGCGGGCTGCGCGCAAACAGTTTGGAAGCATCGCCGTAGCCGATGTTGATGAGAACGTTCGATTTGACGTCGGTCCCGGCGAAGAACTCGGCGTCGACCTTGGCGTTGTCGAAGCCGGTCATCGGACCGGTGTCGAGGCCGACGGCGCGCAGCGCCAGGATGAGATAGGCGACCTGCAACGCGCCGTTCCGAAAAGCGCTGCGCGCGGCGAATTCGGGGTTGCCCGAGAACCAAGCCTCGGCGTCGGCGTGCGGGAACAGGAACGGCAGATGCTCGTAGAATTTGAGGTCGTAGCCGGTGATCGCGACCACCGGCGCGGCGAGCGTTTTTTCCAGATTGCCGGGCGAAAGCGCCGGCGCCAGCTCGCGCCGGCGCCGGGCTTGTGGCCTAGGGCGCGCGATCGGCGCGCCGCCTCCCCTCCCCGCTCACTCGCCCTTCTTCGGCTTTTCCGCCTTGTCGCGCGCCTTGAGCGCGGCGCCGAGAATGTCGCCGAGCGAAGCGCCGGAATCGGCCGAGCCGTACTGCGCGATCGCTTCCTTTTCCTCGGCCACTTCCAGCGCCTTGATCGACACCGCGACCTTGCGCGCGCGTCGGTCGAGCTGCGTGATGCGCGCGTCGACCTTTTCGCCGAGCGAGAATCGCTCGGGACGTTGGTCGCCGCGGTCGCGCGCGAGTTCGCTGCGCTTGATGAACGCCGTCAGGTCCGTGCCGGCGATCTTGACTTCGATGCCGCCTTCCTTGACCTCGACGACCTCGCAGGTGACGACCGAGCCCTTGCGCAACTCGCCTTTGCCGCCCTCTTCGCTCGCCTTCTTGGCCGCGAAAGGATCGCTGGCGAGCTGCTTGACTCCGAGCGCGATGCGCTCCTTCTCGATGTCGACGTCCAAAACCTTGGCGCGGACGTGATCGCCCTTCTTGTACTCCTCGATCGCCTGCTCGCCGGCGCGCGTCCAGTCGAGATCGGACAGGTGCACCATGCCGTCGACATCGCCGTCGAGGCCGATGAACAAGCCGAATTCGGTCTTGTTCTTGACCTCGCCCTCGACCGTCGAACCGACGGGATGCTTGGCCGAGAAAGCCTGCCAGGGATTCTGCAGCGTCTGCTTGAGGCCGAGCGAAATGCGCCGCTTGGCGGCGTCGACCTCGAGCACCTGAACCTCGACCTCCTGGCTGGTCGAAATGATCTTGCCGGGATGGACGTTCTTCTTGGTCCACGACATTTCCGAGACGTGGATGAGGCCTTCGACTCCCGGCTCCAGCTCGACGAACGCGCCGTAGTCGGTGATGTTGGTGACGCGGCCCTTGAGGCGCTGGCCCACCGTATAGCGCGCCTCGATCGCGGACCAGGGGTCCTCCTGCAGCTGCTTCATGCCGAGCGAGATGCGGTGCGTCTCGTGGTTGATCTTGATGATGCGCACCTTCACCGTCTGACCGATGCTCAACATTTCGGTCGGATGGTTGACGCGCCGCCACGCGATGTCGGTGACGTGCAGCAGGCCGTCGATGCCGCCGAGATCGACGAACGCGCCGTAATCCGTGATGTTCTTGACGGTGCCGTCGATGATCTGGCCCTCGGCGAGGTTGGCGACGATTTCGTGGCGCTGCTCGGCGCGGCTTTCTTCGAGAACCGTGCGGCGGGACACCACGATGTTGCCGCGGCGGCGATCCATTTTCAGGATTTGGAACGGCTGGGTGACGTTCATCAGCGGCGCGACGTCGCGCACCGGGCGAATGTCGACCTGGCTGCGCGGCAGGAACGCCACGGCGCCGTCGAGGTCGACGGTGAAGCCGCCCTTGACCTGATTGAAGATGACGCCGTCGACCTTTTCGTTCTTCTCGAAGGCCTGTTCGAGCTTGACCCAGCTCTCCTCGCGGCGCGCCTTGTCGCGCGAAATGACCGCTTCGCCGAGCGCGTTCTCGATGCGCTCGAGATAGACCTCGACTTCGTCGCCGACCGCCGGCGCCGCGTCGCGGCCGTGATTGGTGAATTCCTTCAGCGCCACGCGGCCTTCGGTCTTCAGACCGATATCGATGAGCGCCATGTCTTTTTCGATCGCGACGACCCGGCCCTTGACGACGGACCCTTCGAAGGCCTCGTTCTCGCCATAGGTCTCGTTCAACAGCGCGGTGAAATCCTCGCGCGTCGGCGCGGAGGCGGCGGGTACGGACATTTTCTCTCCTAAGGAGCCCTTTTCGGGCGGCGCCGGCGGGGTTGGCGTTGACGAAGAGCTCCCGTCGCCGGATCGAGCCCAAAAGCGCTTCGCTTCGCGGGCCCATCGCCGCCTCTCGACAAAAGGCGGGCCGGCGCAGGCGCCGGCGTCGAGAACTCATGGGTTTACGCGTCCGGCCGCGGGGCCGAACGCGCGGGTTGCCTAGCAAGATTGCTCGCCGCGGGCAAGTCTTATGTGCGTTCGCGGGGCGGGGCGGGGCGGGGCAATTCAATTCAGCCCGTCATGGCCGGCCTCGAGCCGGGGAGCGCCATGACGGCGGTCGGATGTCCTCGGAATTGGTTTAAGGCGCGACTTCCACCGGCGCGGCGAGCATGTTGTCGATCGGGCGCAGGGGTTGGCGGCCGTCGGCCTCCACGCCGATTGCGAGGAAGTCGCGCCGGGCGTTGGGGCCGACGGCGGTCGCGCGCAAGGCGCGCTGCTCGTAGAACGGGATTGACCCCGGGGAGCCGCGACGGCAGAACGGGATCGCGGCTTTCGCGCGCGGTCGCCGCAACTCCTGTCGATACAACTCGAGTTATTGGCGAGAGACATGATTCTTCATCTGCTGCATCATTTGTCGGACCAGTCCATCCTCGCCCTCACCGTGGTCGTGGTCGCGGGAATCACGGCGCTGGCGCCGCATTTCGGTCGCCACGTCCTGCGCTTGCCGAAGAACGACGAGCGCGACAACGGCGCATTCGAAGGGTTCAAGGCCGTCATGGCGATGACCGGCGTCGTGCTGGCGTTTTCCCTGGTGCAGGCGAACGCCAATCTCCGGGAGGTGGACGCGACGGTCGCCAAGGAGGCCGCGACGATATCGATGACCGATCGCGCGCTGCTGCGCTTCGGCAAGCTGGAAGCGACCGTGCTGCGGCCTCTTCTCGCCGACTACGGCCGGGCCGTCGTCGACGAATGGCCGTTGCTGATGCGCCGCCAAAGAAGCGAGGCCGCAGACGCCTCCTACACCGCGCTGTCGAAGAACGCGCGCGCGATCGAGCCCGACGACTCGCGGCAGCAGACGATGTACGGCGAGCTGCTAAAGGACCTCGACGACCTCTCCGATTTGCGCGAGGAAGTGCTCGCCGACAGCGCCTACGGCCTGCCGAAATTCTTCTGGATCGCCAATGCTTCTCTGTTGGCTCTCGGGGTCGTGCTGGCCGGCCTGACGGCCGGCAGCCTCGGCCGCACCGTCGGCGTCGCAGCGCCGGCGGCCGCGGTCGCCCTGCTCCTGGCCATGGTGATGATCGTCGACCTGCCGTTCGAAGGCGAAACGAGCGTCGGCCCCCGCGCCATCGAAAACGCCCTGGCGGCGAACGCGCATCGCAGCTAAAGCGCCCGCACTTTCACCTTCTCCGCCTTGGCTATCTCCAGCCGGTTGCGCAGCGGCAGGCCGAACGGTTCGGACTCGATCTCGAACACGTCGCCCTTTTCAGTCTTGATCCCGTCGCTGAACGAAAGCGTCGCCGTGCCGAAGAAATGCACGTGGACGTCGCCGGGCCGGCGGAACAGCGCGTACTTGAAATGATGCGTCTCGAGGTTGGCGATGGAATGCGACATGTTCTGCTCGCCGGTGATGAACGGCTTTTCCCACAACACCTGCTTGCCGCGCCGGATGCGCGAGACGCCGTGGATGTCGGGCGGCAGCTCGCCGACCAGGAGTTCGGGGCCGAAGCTCGACGGACGCAGCTTGGAATGGGCGACATAGAGATAGTTCTGCCGCTCGGTGACGTGATCGCAGAATTCGTCGCCGAGCGCGAAGCCGACGCGCATCGGCGCGCCCTCGGGGTCGATCACATAGACGCCGACGATCTCCGGCTCCTCGCCGCCGTCGAGCGCGAAGCTCGGGCTCATCAAATCGCCGCCCGGCGCGACCAGCGTCGAGCCGTCGCCCTTGTAGAACCACTCCGGCTGCACGCCCTTTTCGCCGGGCTTCGGCTTGCCGCCTTCGAGACCCAACTTGAACATGCGCATGGAATCGGTGAGCGCCGCCGGATCGGCCAGGGTTCGAAACATCTTGTCGCGCGCCTCGGCGGAGCCGAGATGCGTCAGCCCCGTGCCGGTGACGTAGAGATGCGCGGGGTCCTTGTGGTCGATGGGCGAGAGGACGCGGCGCTCCTTGAGCGCGGCGGCGAGATCCACCGGCTTGCCGACGCCGCGCTCGGCGACGATATTGCGGATCGAGGCGCCCGCCGCGATCGCCTGACGCGCGAGTTCGAAGGTCGTGCGCGCGCCTTTGACGAGGCGGCTTTCGCCGCGCGCGGTGACGACGAGCGCGCGCTTGTCCTTTTCGTCGAGGATTTGAGCGAGTCTCATGGGAGGTCCCTATGCATGCGTGACGGCGCGCTCACATCGTCGCGCCGATTCGCCAAGGCGCGAATTCCGCCTCGCCGTAGCCCAAAGCCTCCGACTTGGATTTTTCCCCCGAAGCTACGGCGAGAACCTTGTCGAAAATCTCCTGGCCCTTTTCGGCAATGGATACACCGTCGAGCACGTCGCCGCAATTGATGTCCATGTCCTCGGCCATGCGCTGGTAAACGTCGTTGTTGCTCGCGAGTTTGATCGAGGGCGTCGGCTTGCAGCCGTAGGCCGAGCCGCGCCCGGTGGTGAAGGCGATGACGTTGGCGCCGCCCGCCACCTGGCCCGTCGCCGATACGGGATCGTAACCCGGCGTGTCCATGAAGACCAAGCCCTTGGCGGCGACCGGCTCGGCGTAGCGATAGACGCCGTTGACAATCGTCGTGCCGCCCTTGGCGGCGGCGCCGAGCGATTTCTCCAGGATCGTCGTCAGCCCGCCCGCCTTGTTGCCCGGCGACGGGTTGTTGTTCATTTCGCCGCCGTTGCGCGCGCAATAATCCTCCCACCAATGAATGAGGTCGATGAGCTTGCGGCCGATTTCGGGCGTCGCGGCGCGGCGCGTCAGCAGATGCTCGGCGCCGTAGATTTCCGGGGTCTCCGACAGGATCGCCGTGCCGCCGTGGCTGACGAGAATATCCGCCGCCGCGCCCAAGGCTGGATTGGCGGTGATCCCCGAATAGGCGTCCGAGCCGCCGCACTGCAGCGCCAGCGTCAATTCGCTTGCCGGCAGCGTTTCGCGCCGGGCGGCGTCGATGATCGGCAGCATCGCCTTGATGCGGTCGAGCCCCGCCTCGACCGTCTTGCGCGTGCCGCCGCTCGCCTGGATCGTCAGGCTGTGAAAGAGGTCGCTCTCCTCGAGGCCATGGTCGTCTTTCATCCGGCCGATCTGAAACACCTCGCAACCGAGCCCCACCATCAACACGCCGCCCATGTTGGGATGGGTCGCGTAGCCCCATTGCGCGCGCGAGAGAACGTCGAAGCCTTCGCCTTTCGGCGCCATGCCGCAGCCGGCGCCGTGGATGAGCGCGACGACGCCGTCGACGTGGGGATAGTCGGCCAGCAGACTAGAACGTTCGACTTCGCGCGCGATGAGCCGCGCCACGGTCGCCGAGCAGTTCACCGACGTGAAGACGCCGAGATAATTGCGCGTCCCCGCCTTGCCGCCGGCGCGGCGATAGCCTTGGAACGTGGCTCGTTGCGCGACGGGCAGGATCGCCTGCGGGCGCGCGTCCTCGCAAAAGCAGTAATCGCGGGAAAAATCGTGGACGACGCAATTGTGCTCGTGCACCCACTGGCCGATTTCGATCGCCTTCGCGGCGAAGCCGATGATCTGGCCGAACTTGCGGATCGGCGCGCCGGCGGCGATCGGCGCCGTCGCGATCTTGTGTCCCCTGGGGATGCGCTCGGCCGCGGTCGGGCAGGAGGCGGGCGCGTCGCCGGCGCGGATCTCGTCGACGGCGATCATCACGTTGTCTTCGGCGCTCAAGCGCAGAGCGCGCGGCGTGGTCATGGGCGTCAAGTCCTCGTCGGCCGCCGCTCAGGCGGAAAACAGCGCGGGTCGTTCGCGCGCGAAAGCTTCGAAAGTTTCGGTCGTGCTGACCAAATGACGATCCATCGCGGCGCGGGCGCCGGCGGCGTCGCCCGCTTCGATCGCGACGACGATCGCCAAATGCTCGCTCAAGGTCAAACGATTCCGCCCTGCCGGCGCCATCAGCAGGCGGCGGACCCGTTCGAGATGCGCGCGCAAGCCGTCGAGAATTTCGCCGCTGTGCGTCGAGCCCAAATGCGTCGTCAACGCCTGATGGAACCCGACGTCGAGCCGGTAGAACTTCTGCCGATCGCCCGCCTCGACCGCCTCGCGCTCGCGCGCGATGTTTTCCGCCAGCGCGTCGCGACCCTCGCGCGTCAGGCGGCGCGCCGCCTCGGCGGCGATTTCGCATTCCAGCGCCCGCCGTATGAACCAACGCTCGCGCACCTCCTCGACGGAGATCCGCGAGACGAACGAGCCGTGCTGCGGCTCGATGACGACGAGCCTCTCGAAGGCGAGCCGGCTCACCGCCGCCGAAACGGGAAAGCGCGATACGCCGAGCCGCTCGCATAGCGCCAGTCTGTCGATCGGATCGCCCGGCTCCAGAATTCCCGCAAGAATCGCGTCCTTGAGATCGCCATAGACATGATCCGCCTTGCTGCCGACGCGCTGCCCCATGATCCCGATCGACTCCCGCGCCCGCCTCGGGGGGCGTCCGCTGCGCGGCCCTTCCCAGCTGACATGTTAGAGGCTAGACAGACAGCGGGCCGCCGTCAATCGTTCGAGGGCGCTTAAGACCGGAACGCCGATGACGACTTTGCATTTGACCGAGGCGACGACGCTGCCGTCCGACGACTTCGCCGGCGCCTTGTGCGGTCGCGTCTGGCGGCCCGATGTCGTGGGCCCCTCGATCGTCGCCGTGCGCGCGGACGGGGCGTTCGACATCAGCGCGCGATTTCCCACCATGCGCGATCTCTGCGAAGCGCCCGATCCGGCGGCGGCGGCGCGGGCCGCGCCCGGAGAAAGATTGGCGTCGCTCACGGAAATACTCGCCAATACGCCGCCGGACGCGCGCGATCCCGCCAAGCCCTGGCTGCTGGCACCCATCGATCTCCAGGCGATCAAGGCGGCGGGCGTCACGTTCGCGACTTCGATGATCGAGCGGGTCATCGAAGAGCGCGCGCGCGGCCAAAGCGCCGCCGCCGCGGCGATTCGCGCCGAGATGGCCCGGCTCGTCGGCGCCGATCTTTCCAGGCTCGAGCCGGGCTCGCCGGCGGCGATGCGCTTGAAGGAGGCTCTGATCGCCGACGGCGCCTGGTCGCAATATCTGGAGGTCGGCATCGGCCCGGTTGCTGATAACTACACCAACCCCCAGCCGTTGTCCGCCGTCGGCGCCGCCGCCGACGCCGGTTTCCACAGCGCGTCGGCCTGGAACAATCCCGAGCCGGAAGTCGTGCTCGCGATCAGCTCCAAGGG
>JBEKAL010000051.1:0-17960 GCA_050015935.1 Roseiarcus sp. | reverse complement strand
CTGCCGTGGCAATTCACCATGGTCGTCAAGGGCGTGGTCGTGTTGATCGTGCTGCTGCTGCAGTCGCGTCGGCTCCGCGAGAGCATCGTCGGCCTATTCCTGAGGAGAAAGTCATGAGGGACAGATACCTTCCGCTCCTCGCGACGATCACCGTGTTCGTGCTCGTCTTCGCCGTCGGCGCCGTCATGTTCAAACATTTCCTGTCGACGAACGTGGTGGGCGATCTGCTGACCGACAACGCCTTCATCATCATCGCGGCGATCGGCGAGACTTTCGTCATCATTTCCGGCGGCATCGACCTCTCGGTCGGTTCGATGATCGGCTTCGTCGGCGTCGTCATGGCGCATCTCGACGTGGCGGGATGGCATCCCCTGGCGTCGGGGGCGATGATAATCGCGTTCGGCATCGCGTTCGGCGCGTTTCAGGGCATCATCATCGACTTTTGCGAGATCCAGCCCTTCATCATCACCCTGGCCGGCTTGTTTCTTCTGCGCGGCAGTTGCTTCCTGGTCAGCCTCGAATCGGTCGCCCTCAAGCATCCCTTCGTCGACGACTTCTCCGACTTGCACTTCGACCTCGGCGGGGGCGGCCGTCTTTCGAGTTCCGCCATGGTGATGCTCGTGGTGCTCGCCGCCGGCGTCCTCATCGCGCACTTCACCCGCTTCGGCACCAACGTTTACGCGATGGGCGGCGACCTCCCGTCGGCGAAGTTGATGGGCGTGCCGATCCGCCGCACCACGGTCATGATCTATGCGCTGGCGGGCTTCTACAGCGCCCTGGGGGGCGTGGTTTACGCCCTCTACACCGCTTCGGGTTATCCCCTGGCTGGGGTGGGCGACGAGCTGATCGCGATCGCGGCGGTGGTGCTCGGGGGGACGTTGCTGACCGGCGGCGTCGGCCTATCACCACGCTGGTCAACTTCCAGGGCACGCTGACCAGTGAAGGGGCGACGATCATCATCGGCGTGCTGCTGTTCGTGTTCATTGTCGCCCAGCGGACGATCATGACCACTTTCATGACCCGGCGCACGATATAGCGGCGCCGAGGCCGCGCTCGCGGTCGACGACCGTCGCGCGGGGTGGGGCATGAGCGAATTCTTCGAGGAGTAGAGCGTTGGTTCGCACGCCGATCGCCGATCGTCGACCCGCCGTGAGGCGGAGTGTTCCCCGCGACGGCGCGCAGCGCGGCCTCGGGGTCCATCCGCAACGCTTCGACGAGCCGGCCCGGCTCCGCAACGAAAGCGACGCCCTCGCCGCGGCGCTCGGCGGCGAAATCATCGCCGGCGTTCACCCGCCGGGCTCCCGGCTGCCCAACGAAAGCCTCCTGCTCGACCGTTTCAAGGTCTCGCGCCCGACGCTGCGCGAAGCGTTGCGCGCGCTTTGCGCCAAGGGCCTCATCGTCTCGCGCCAGAAGGTCGGCACGAGCGTGCGTCCGAAATCGGACTGGAACATGCTGGACCCGGATTTCCTCTCCTGGCACCTGCGCACCGCGCTGACGATGGAGTTCGTCAGCGACCTCTTTCAATTGCGCCAATGGGTGGAGCCGCAGGCGGCCCATTTCGCCGCCCAGTCGGGCAAACCGGATGCGCTCGCGCGAATCGCCGCCGCCTACGCGGACATGGAGCGCTTCAAGAGCGGGGGCGGCGACCTCATCGGCGCGGACTTACGCTTCCACCAAGCCATTCTCGACGCCACCGGCAATCTGTTCATCGGCACCCTCGGCGGACTCATCCGCACGGCGCTGGTCGGCAGTTTCCGACGCGGCTGGCGCGGCGCCGTCATCAAGGACGATCGCCTCCATCAGCACCGCGCCGTGCTGCGGGCGATCGAAGCGCGCGACCCGGACAGCGCGCGTGACCTGATGGCCAAGCTGCTCCAGGATTCGATCGACGACGTGCGCCGGGAGCTCGACAAGAGCAATCGCACGAAGGCGCGTCGGCTCGCGCGAACGACCTGAGCCGACTGGCCGCGCAACGGCTCGATATTCGGAGCGACGAATCGCGTTGCGAACGGGCGATGGATTTCCCGGCACCGGGATTCGCCACTCTTCCCGATCGACAAGGACATCGGCGCGCGAACGCCCGACTCGGGCGCCATTGCCGAAGCCCGTGAGATGACGACGTGAAAGCGGACGTAGCGATTATCGGCGACCGCTTCATGCTGCCGTCCATGTTCGAAACGGCGATCCGCCGGAAATGCGGAAACGCGCCGACGAGACGCTCCTACGAGACGCCCTGGCCGGACGTTCCGATGCGGCACGGCTACGCCGAAGCGGGCATGGACGGCCTGAAGGAATATCAGGGCGGCGCCGACGAAGTCGTGGCGCAAGTGGGCGACGCGTCGACACAACATTTTCGTGGTCGATACGCCAGGCCGCGGCGTCCACTCTTGCCGCGAACGCGCGGGCGGAGGAGGAAACTCCCACCCTCTTGCCAGAGCGACGCCGATCGTGCCTATCTCGTCCTATCGTCTCTTCGAGAGGATTCCGAGTTGCCGCCCTACACCATCGCGATCATCGGCGTCGGCAAGGTCGCGCGAGAGGAGCATCTGCCCGTCATCGCCGAGAACCCGCGTTTCAAGCTCGTGGGCGTCGTCAGCCAGCGCGGCGCCGAGGCGCCCGGCGTTCCCTCTTTCCGCACGCCGGCGGAGCTTTACGACCGGATGCCCGATCTCAGCGCGGTCGCCATTTGCACGCCCCCTCACGTGCGTCACGAAATCGCGCGTGAAGCGCTCGACGCGGGCAAGCACGTGCTGCTGGAAAAACCGCCGACGCGGACGATGGCGGAACTGCGCGACCTGACCGCCTACGCCGCCGAACGTCGGCGGAGCATCTTCGCCACTTGGCATGCGCAATACAACGCCGCGGTCGACGAGGCGAAAAAGCGGCTCGCCGGCCGAAAAATCCGTTCCCTGTCGGTCAACTGGAAGGAAGACGTGCGGCAATTTCATCCCGGCCACGATTGGATCTGGGACGCCGACAATTCGGGGGTTTTCGATCCCGGCGTCAACGCGCTGTCGATTCTCACCAAGATCATGCCCCGCCCGCCCCTCGTCGACAGCGCCGCGCTCGTCTATCCCGCCAATCGCGACGCGCCGATCGCCGCATCCCTGGTTCTGACCAGCGAGGCCGCGGAAAGCCCGGCGACGCGCATCGTGGCCGAATTCGACTGGCGCCACAAAGGCGACAAGAGCTGGGAAATCGACATTGAAACCGATGAAGGCGACGAACTTCGGCTGACCCATGGCGGTTCAACGCTGTTCGTCAACGGCGTGAAGGTCGTCGAAACGCCGAATCTCGAATACCGAGCCATTTACGAGCGCTTCGCTCGACTGCTGGACGCCGGGGAAAGCGCGATGGACGCCTCCTCGTTCGAGCTCGTCGTCGCCGCCTTTCGCGTCGGCGTCCGTCAAACGACCGTTCCCTTCCATTGGTGAGGCGACCGTTCGCATCGACGCCGCGAGGAAAGACAGGGAGGCGACGGCCGCGCCGACGGTCAGGCCCACATTTCCGGCGCGGTGAGCGTCTCCCTCGTCCCGCCGGCTGGCGCGGACGAGTTGAGGGAAGGCGCGGCGGCGAGCGTCGGCGTCCGGCCGGAGCGCCTCGCCTCGCCCGCCTCCGGCGCCTTTTCGACGCAGGGCCCGGTCGAATTCGTTGAACGCCCCGCCGAATCCTCCTTCGCCCACATCCGCCTCGCCGACGGAGCGATGCTGGTCGCCGAGGCGCCCGGCAGGCAGACGCCGAAGGCGGGCGAGACGGTGAGGCTCGGCGCGGATTTGCACGACCTGCATGTGTTCGACGAAGGGGGGCGAAGGGTGGAGTTGGGGGCGGGGTAAAGGGGGGCTGGGGGGCGCGGGGCGGCGCGCGGCGGCCGGCAGTGGGTTCTATATTGGAGCTTATGCGACACGGACACCTTCGGAGCCTCGCCCTTGCGGTTTCGCGATTGCGGCGGTCAGATGCGTGCAAAAATCAGAATTTATGCGGCCGACCAGTCGTAATCTGCCCAGCGCGCCGACTTCCATAAATTCTCGCGCTTTGAGTCGCCAATCGTCTCCGCAAGCGCTTTGATCGCGTTAGGAAAAGACGTTTGAAGCAATTCCGACGCTTCTTGCAGCGATCCGTCCTTTTCGTAAGTTCGGGTGATCTTAAATCTTTGCAAGAGGCGCAATGCTTCTCCCTCAACTTTACCCCCGTTCTCTACTTTCGCGTAAAATAGCATGTCCCAATTATGAATTCCGCCGTACGCCTGGTGGCGGAGGTTGCTCTTTCGCTGTTCAATATCAATCGCGGTGCCGATTTTTAGCAACTTCGCCGAGAGCGAGCCCGCAATGTAGACATATCCGGAAGAATGATGGCGGCCTTGATACGCCAGATTGCGGGTATCGCACTGGGCGCAATGTCCGGAACGAGTACGTAAACGATGGCCACCTCTGCTACAGGCCGTGCCGAGGACAAGAGTAAGTCCGGCAGCTCGCACTCCCGCCTTCCATCTTGTCGCCGATTGATTTCGGCCATCGCACACGTCGTCCGCAGACAGATTTTGCGACTTTAGAAAATCAAGCTCGGAGGCCGTCAACATCGTTGCCCTCATGCCTCTTTACCCCCAGGCCACCGCGCTTTGACCGCAGCGCGAACTGGCGTCTGCACCTCTGGCGGGGCTTTCCGAATGTACCTCAAGGCACGTTCAAGCGTCTGAGCTCTCTGGATTTCGAGATACTTGATCGCCGCGTCGACAGAAAACGGCTCCAGGAAGTTGCGAGAGAGTGCAGTCCATACGGCGGCATCGTAGTCGTTCGCAGCAACCCACGACACCACTGTCTCAACTACATAAGCGGAACTACCTTTTTCTCTTGCGCTGTGCTTTCCGGTCACACAATCAACAAATCCGATGTTTTTCGCGGTAGTGTTTTCACGAGCGCGCAGGTCCTTGATCGTCTGTTGCAATTCGCGGAAGCCGCTCACCGCGACACGTGCCGGGCAAATCTCGCCAAATTTTTCATCGATTACGAGCGTCAGGCGTCCATCGCCGGAGACGCGGCAAAATTCGAGTGGAAGGCGCAGATCGGTTGGCTCAAATTTGCCCACGAACATGAGATTTCTTGGATCCCAGACGACCGATCCCCAAGCGATGATAGCTATCCTCACTGGCGCTCCGCACACAGCCACCGATTTGAGCCATTTTGTGCCCGTGCAGCGATTCCGACAAGTCTGAATCTTGCAATAACGGGGAGTGCGACTACCGGCGGTTACATGGACAGGCTACGAATTGCCCAATTTCGCGACCCGCAGTCGGCGCCAGACTTTCTCGACCGGAGCCGCCCCGCCCCTCTCCGTCACACGCCAAGCCGTCTTTCCTCATGGAAGCATGAACTTCCGAAGTTTTGCGGCTGTCAACGGTCTTCGACCGCCGGAGGCGACGCGCGCGTAGGGCGTCGACAGACGCCCGTCTTTCGACGGGCTATGCGCGCGCCGTTGACAGCCGCAAAACTTCGAAAAGAAGAGGCTTCCATGAGGAAAGACGGCGCTCCCTGCCGAGCGAACGAAAGAAAAGGGGAAGCGAGCAGCGCACCTCGCTGTAATCGGGAATCATGCATGATGCAGCGGGCGGGCGCTCGGCGAAGGCGCGCGCCTGTCAGGGCGACTCATGGACTGGCCCAGATCTTCACGACATGATCGGCGCCGCCGGAGGCGAACTCATGTCCATCCGGTGAATACGCCAGCGCGGTCACGTCTTTCGCGTGGCCGAAAATCGTTCGCTCCAGGGAATAGGTCTTGGCGCCCCAAATCCTGATCGAACGGTCCGTATAGCCCGATGCGATCCAGCTATCGTCAGGCGAAATCGCAATCGACCAGACATTGCCGGAGGAGCCGAATAGAGGCGGCGCATTTTGCAGCTTGCGCAACAACGTTCCCGTTCCGCTGTCGAAGATAGAAATCTCAGGCTTTTGGTAACCGCCCGCAGCCAGTCGGCCGTCGCGAAAAAATGTCAGCGTCGAGATCGGAAATCCAGAATCCTCGGTGGCGAGGGCGCGCGCCAGGGCGCCGGTCGCAGAGTTCCACAGCTTGACATCGCCGTAGCTGCCGCCGGAACCCACGAGGCCGCCGTCGCGCGAGAATGCGACGGAGTCGATGCTGTCTCCAGGGCTCGACTGCCAAAGGGGGGCGCCGCTCGCGGCATTCCAGACGAGCAGTCCCTTCGAGATAGAGCCGGTGGCGACTTCTTTGCCGTCGGGCGAAAAGGCGACGGCATAGGCGCCTTCCGGCGCCTGAGCGACCAAGACCGGGTTCGCCGCGCTCCAATCGTCGCTCGACCATATGCGCAAGCCGTCGTGGGTCGCAGCGGCGAGCAATCGGCCGTCGGGCGAGAACGCGACCGCCTCGATTTCCTCGTAGGCGCCGAGGGCCGGCGCCTTGCCTTGCGCGCCGGTGCTCGCATCCAAAATTTCGACACCGCCGTAACCCGTCGCGACGGCGAGCCATTTTCCGTCGGGCGAATAGGCGGCGGCGCTGACGTCGTCGTTTACGGGAAACGTCCGCAGGCTCGCCGGGGAGATGGTCTTCCAAGACTCCGGCGCGACGATCCAAACGATTCCGGCAATCGCCGCCAATAGGCCTAATCTTACGATGCGTCCGAACCCGCTTTGCGGCCAAACGATATTTCGCAAAGTCGCGCGGCCCTGCTTTGTAAACAAACCGCGCACGAACTGGATCAAGCCGACAACGAACTGCACGACGCCGAAGACGACGGCGCCCCAGGCGACGACATAATGGCCGCCGCTTCCGCTTACGGCCGCGTACGATCCAAAGGTGACGGCAAGGCCGATCCCGACTGCAAGGAGGCCGATCCCCATCATGGTCAACCCGCGAATCATCTCGCAATCTCCCGCAGCGCCGGAGCGCGTTGGCGTTGTCACGTTGAGGAATGGCGGACGCAGCATAACCGCCCACTCCGTTGGGCTCAAGCCGCGGCGGGACAGCCTCGAGGATAGCGTGAATGTGCTCCTGTCTGAGAGGATTTGGGTGTTGCAGCCCCCGCTCGGGATTACGGGGCATGATACGAATCGCACAATTTCGCGATCCCCGATCGCCTCCCGACCTTCCCGACCGCAGCCGCCCCGCCCCTCGGCGCCGCACACCAAGCCGCCGAGCTGGCGCCGGTCCAGGCCGCCGGCCCTTCCCCTCTTGCGGGGGCGGACGAATGCTACGCATTCGCCCAGAGAAGGCGGCCCTCGCGTCAGCGAGGGTCGGGGTCGCGCCGCCCTCATCCGGCCGCGCTTCGCGCGTCCACCTTCTCCCGCAAGGGGAGAAGGGCGCCGCCCCCTAGCCAGCGCGCCCATTCTCGCTTAATGGCGCGCGCATGGCTTCCCGCTTCCTTTTCACCCTCGGCGCGCGCGGCTCGCCGCTCGCCCTCGCGCAGGCGCACGAGGCGCGACGGCGGCTCGCGCTCGCGCACGGGTGGGACGAGGCCAGCGTCGCGGTTCGCGTCATCCGCACCAGCGGCGACATGATCCAGGACCGCTCCCTCGCCGAGGCCGGCGGCAAGGGCCTGTTCACCAAGGAGATCGACGCGGCCTTGATCGAAGGGCGCATCGACGCCGCCGTGCATTCGGCCAAGGATCTGCCGACCCGATTGCCCGAGGGCGTGGCGATCGCCGGCTTCCTCGAACGCGAGGACGCGCGCGACGCATTTGTTTCCGCGGTCGCGGACTCGATCCCCGCCCTGCCCCGGGGAGCGCGCCTCGGCGCCGCCTCGCTGCGCCGTCAGGCGCAGGCGCGCCGGCTTCGGCCGGACCTGAAGATCGAGCTGCTGCGCGGCAATGTCGAGACGCGGCTGCGCAAGGCCGAACAAAGAGAAATCGACGCGACGCTGCTCGCGCTCGCCGGCTTGAAGCGCCTGGGCCTCGCCCATCGCGCCCGCGCCGTGCTCGACATCGAGACGTTCCTGCCCGCGGTCGGCCAGGGCGCCGTCGCGCTCACGGCGCGCTCCGCCGACGCGTGCGCGCTCGCCGCGCTTGCCGCGATCGGCCACGCCGCGACGATGGTCGCCGTAACCGCCGAGCGGGCGTTTCTCGCCGAACTCGAAGGCTCCTGCCGCACGCCGATCGCCGGTCACGCGCGGCTCGAAGCCGGCGCGCTGGTCCTCACCGGCCAAGTGCTGCGCGAGGACGGCTCCGAAGCGTTCGACGTGCGCCTCGCCGGCGCCCCCGCCGACGCGGCGCGATTAGGGAGCGAGGCCGGCCGCGATCTCGCCCGGCGGCTTCCGCCGGGCGTCCTGTCCGCCGGCAAGCGGCCCGCGGCGCGATAGGACATAGTGTCGCACGCCCTCGACGCAAAGCGCCGGCGGCGCAATCGGGCGGCGAAGATCGTTTCCGGCGACTTTCGCGGCATATTTTTTGCGCGAACACAAGTCGTTCTCAACGCTCGCGCGCTAGCGTGAACGAAGTTGGACCGGTCTTCGCGCGCGCGGCGCTCTTTACTCGCGGGGCGCTCGCGGGTAGGCGTAAGGGGAGAACAGACGTCCGAACGCTGTCTTAAAGAGGGCGCGTCCGGCGTGGTTTGGGGTCTTCGACCGATGGATTATCAGCGGCGCTTCGAAGCGGCGATCGAACAGCTGAAGCGGGAAGAGCGTTATCGCGTCTTCGCCAATCTCGAACGCGACGCGTCGCGTTTTCCCATGGCGCTGTGGCGCCCGGCGGGCGAAGAGCGCGCCCCGCGCGAAGTCACCGTCTGGTGCTCGAACGATTATCTCGGCATGGGCGGCCACAAGGACGTCATCGAGGCCGGCGTGGCGGCGGCGCGCGCGCATGGCGCCGGCGCCGGGGGCACGCGCAATATTTCCGGCACCCACCGCCCGATCGTGCTGTTGGAGGCGGAACTCGCCGATCTGCACGGCAAAGAGGCGGCGCTGGTTTTCACCTCGGGCTGGATCTCCAATCTCGCCTCGATTTCGACGATCGCCGGCCTGCTGCCGAATTGCCTGATCCTCTCCGACGCGCTCAACCATAATTCGATGATCGAAGGCGTGCGCCGTTCGGGATGCGAAAAGCGGATCTGGCGCCACAACGATGCGAAGCATCTCGAAGAGCTGCTCGCCGCCGCCGATCCCGAGCGCGCCAAGCTGATCGTGTTCGAGAGCCTTTATTCGATGGACGGAGACATCGCGCCGATCGCCGAAATCGTCGCGCTCGCCAAGAAATATGACGCGCTCAGCTATATCGACGAAGTTCACGCGGTCGGCATGTACGGGCCGCGAGGCGGGGGATTGAGCGAGCGCGAAGGCCTGATGGGCGAAATCGACGTGGTCGAAGGCACCCTCGCCAAGGGATTTGGCGGCATGGGGGGCTATATCGCGTCGACCGCCGCGCTGATCGACGCGGTGCGCAGCTATGCCCCTTCGTTCATCTTCACCTCGACCTTGCCGCCGAGCGTGGCCGCGAGCGCTTCGGCCGCGGTGCGCCATCTCAAGGCTTCGAGCCTGGAGCGCGAGCGGCATCAGACGATGGCGCGGATGGTCAAGCACGCGTTGCGGGCGGCGGGCCTTCCCGTCCTCGACAATCCCTCGCATATCGTCCCGCTGATGGTGCGCGACGCCAAGAAGTGCCGCGCGGCGAGCGAGATGCTGCTGCGCCGCCACGAAATCTATATCCAGCCGATCAACTATCCCACAGTCGCCAAAGGAACGGAGCGTCTGCGCATCACGCCGACGCCGCGCCATACCGAGGCGCAGGTCGCGAGGCTGGTCGAGGCGCTGGTCGACGTCTGGACCGCTCTCGGCCTGCCCTTCGAGGAGGCGCGCGTCGTGCCGCTGCGCCGTCCGGGCGCGGACGCCGCGGCGAACTGCATCTATCCGGAGATGAAGAAGGCGGCGGAATAGGCCGCTCGGCCTTGCGCGCTTCTCTCATTTCACGTTAGAGCGGCCTCGAGCCGCTCTTTCCGTCATTGCGAGCGAAGCGAAGCAATCCAGGGCCATTGACGCGCCCCCTGGATTGCTTCGTCGCTTCGCTCCTCGCAATGACGGAAAGGGCGCCCGACGCCCCGGAAAGCCCCATGACGGCCGCCGCCCAGTCGATCGACGTCCCGCCGCCGAACAAGTTCCTCGCCGCGCTCGGCGGCGCCGCGCAGAAAATTCCGCCGATCTGGCTGATGCGGCAGGCCGGCCGCTATCTCCCGGAATATCGCGCGATTCGCGCCGAGGCGCCGTCCTTCCTCGATTTTTGCTACAATTCCAAGCTGGCGGCCGAAGCGACCCTGCAGCCGATCCGCCGTTTCGGCTTCGACGCGGCGATCCTGTTCTCCGACATTCTCGTCGTCCCCGACGCGCTCGGGCAGAGCGTCAGCTTCGAGAGCGGCGAAGGCCCGCGCCTCAAACCGATCGAGAGCGCCGCCGATCTCGCGGCGTTGCGCGACGAACTCGACTGGGCGCGGCTGGAGCCGGTGTTCGAGACGATCGAGCGCGTCAGGGCGAATCTACCGGCTGAAGTCGCGCTGATCGGCTTCTGCGGCGCGCCCTGGACGGTGGCGAGCTACATGATCGCGGGCCGCGGCGCGCCGGACCAGGCGCCGGCGCGGCTGTTCGCCTATCGCCAGCCGGACGTTTTCAGGGCGCTGATCGATCGCCTCGCCGACGCCTCGGCGGATTATCTGGCGCGCCAAATTCGCGCCGGCGCCGAGGCGGTGCAGATATTCGACTCCTGGTCGGGCGTGCTGCCGCCGGCCGAATTCGAGCGCTGGTGCGTCAGCCCGATCGAGCGCATGCTCGCCAGACTCGGCGCCGCGGCGCCGCAGGCGCCGGTCATCGCTTTCCCGCGCGGCGCGGCGACCCAGCTCGCCAAATTCGCGTCGCTGGACGGCCTCTCGGCCGTCGGCCTGGACACCGCGGCCGAGCCCGGCGCCGCCGCCGCGGCCCTGCCCGCGACCCTCGCGCTGCAAGGCAATCTCGACCCAATCGCCCTCGTCGCGGGCGGGCGCGCGCTGGACGAAGGCGTCGAGCGCGTGTTGCAGGGCTTCGCCGGCCGCGCGCATATCTTCAACCTCGGCCACGGCGTCCTGCCGCAGACGCCGATCGCGCATGTCGAGCGGCTGGTCGCGCGCGTGCGCGGCGCGGTCTGAAGCGAAGGGGAAGGCGCGATGAGCCGGCCGGCGCCCCTGGAGCAACGCAAGAGCGACGCGCAAGCCTGGTTCGAGGCGCTGCAGCTCAAATTGGTCGCGGCGATGGAGGCGCTCGAAGCGGAATGCCCGTTGGGCGCGCCTGGCTTGGCGCCGGGGCGCTTTACGCTGGAGCCGTGGAGCCGGATCGATCGCTCCGGCGCGCCGGGCGGTGGCGGGCGCATGGCGATGCTGCGCGGCCGGCTGTTCGAGAAAATGGGCGCGCACGCCTCGACCGTCTACGGGGCCTTCGCGCCGGAATTCGCCGAGCAGATCCCCGGCGCCGAGCGCGATCCGCGCTTCTGGGCGTCCGGGATTTCGGCGATCGCCCATCCCTGGAGCCCCCATGTGCCGACCGCGCACATGAACACGCGCTTCGTCGTGACGGCGAAGGCGTGGTTCGGCGGCGGCGCCGACCTGACCCCGACGCTGGAGGCGCGCCGCCGCGCCGACGATCCGGACGCGGTGCTGTTCCACGACGCGATGCGAGGGGCCTGCGAGCGCCACCCGGCCGCCGCGTCCTACGAAAAGTACAAGACCTGGTGCGACGAATATTTCTTTCTCGAGCACCGCAATGAGCCGCGTGGAATCGGCGGCGTCTTCTACGATTATCTCAACAGCGCGGGCGATGCGGAGAACTCGGCTTTCGCCGCCGATTTCGCCTTCGCGCGCGACGTCGGCGAGACGTTCGTCTCGCTCTACGGCGAAATCGTGCGCCGCAATTTCGCCAAGCCGTGGACGGAAGGGGAGCGTGAGGAACAACTCGTGCGCCGTGGCCGCTATGTCGAATTCAATCTGCTCTACGATCGCGGCACGGTGTTCGGGCTGAAGACCGGCGGCCACGTCGCCGCGATCCTCTCGTCGATGCCGCCGCTCGCGCGCTGGCCGTGAGGCGCGGACCGCGCCATAATGGCGACGCGGCGAAATTGGAGGGAAACGAAATGGCGAACGCGGCGCAATCCGGAGTGTTCAAGATCGGCGGCGAGATCGCCGTCCATCGCCTCGGCTATGGCGCGATGCGCGTGACCGGACGCGGCATCTGGGGCGAGCCGGCGGATCGCGCCGAAGCTTTGCGCGTGCTGCGCCGCCTGCCCGAACTCGGGGTGAATTTCATCGACACCGCCGATTCCTACGGGCCCGACGTTTCCGAGCGGCTGATCCGCGAAGCGCTGCACCCCTATGACGGAATCCTCGTGGCCACCAAAGCCGGCCTCACGCGCCGCGGACCGAACCAGTGGAGTTCGCTGGGGCGGCCGGAATATCTCATCGAACAGGCGCACAAGAGCCGCCGCAATCTCGGCGTCGAAACGATCGGCCTGTGGCAATTGCACCGCATCGATCCGAAGACGCCGCGCGACGAGCAGTTCGCCGCGGTCCGCTCGCTCATCGACGCGAAGGTCATCCGCTTCGCCGGCCTCAGCAATGTTTCGGTCGCCGACATCGAGGCGGCGGCGAAAGCCTTCCCCGTCGCGACGGTGCAGAACCGCTACAGCCTCGCCGATCGCGCCAGCGAAAACGTGCTCGAACATTGCGAGAAACGCGGGATCGGCTTCATCCCGTGGTATCCGCTCGCCGCGGGCGAACTCGCCAAGCCCGGCGGGTCGCTGGAGAAAATCGCGCGCGCCCATCGCGCGACGCCCGGCCAGATCGCCCTCGCCTGGCTCCTCAAGCGCAGCCCCGTGATGCTGCCGATTCCCGGCACGTCGAAAGTCGCGCATCTCGAGGAAAACGTCGCGGCGGCGGAGATCGCGCTGACGGACGCGGAGTTCGCGACGCTGGACAAGGCCGGGCGCGGATAGAGCGGCCGCTCCCAAAGCGCGAACGCCCGCCGTATCAGGGCGGGCGTCGAACGAATGGGCGGAATTGACCTTGGGACGCCCAGCCCGCGCAAAGGGTCGTTTTGCTTGCGAAAAGCGACCGCCTCTCGTTTCACTACAATTATAAGTATACGCTGCGCTCCAAGCGAAAGCAACGCTTATGGGGGAGCGAGCGGCCATGCGCGTATTCGGTCTCGACATCGGCACGACCTCGGTCGGCTTCGCGGTCATCGACCTCGACGAGCCGCGCGGGAGCGGACAAATCCTGCGGATGGGCGCGCGCATCTTCCCCGAGGCGCGCGACGTCGACGGCACCCCGCTCAACCAGCAGCGACGCGCCAAGCGCATGATGCGCCGGCAATTGCGCCGACGACGCCAGCGGCGACGCTCGCTCAACGAATTGCTCGCCGCGCACGGCTTGCTGCCGCGTTTCGGCTCTCCCGAATGGGCCAAGATCATGGCCGCCGACCCTTACGCCTTGCGTGATCGCGGGCTCGCCGCGCCGCTCGCGCCGCATGAACTCGGCCGCGCCCTCTATCACCTTTCCAAGCGCCGCCATTTCAAGGAGCGCGACCTCGCCGAGAGCGAGGGCGAACGCAGCGACAAGGAGAAGCCGGAGGAGGTCGAGGACGCCAAGTCGCGCGACTCGTTCGTCGCCGCCCTGCGCTTAAGCGGCGAGACGCTCGGCGAGGCGCTGGCGCGGCGCGATCCGATTAAGGAGCGCAAGCGCGGCGAGCACGCGACGCGCGCGATCGTGCTCGACGAATTCAAGCGCCTCGCCGACGCACAGACGCCGCACCATCCGATCTTGCGCGATCGCGCCTTCGTCGGCGCTGTCGAAGAAGCGATATTCGCTCAGCGCCCGGTATTCTGGCGCAAGTCGACGCTCGGTCGTTGCCCGCTCGTTGCCGAGGCGCCGCTCTGCCCCAAGGGCTCATGGCTTTCCCAGCAGCGGCGCATGCTCGAAAAGGTCAACAACCTCGCCGTCGCCGGCGGCAACGTGCGCCCGCTCGACCCCGAGGAGCGCGCCGCGATCCTCGCCGCGCTCGTAGCGCAAAAGTCGATGAGCTGGACCGGCGTGCGCAAGGTTCTCAAGCCGATCTTCGAGGCGCGCGGCGAAAGTGAGAAGAACGTCCGCTTCAATCTGGAATACGGTGACGAAAGGGGCGGTCTGAAAGGCAACCTCGTCGAGGCCGCGTTGGCCAAGGTGTTCGGCGACGCTTGGGCGAACCACCCGCGCAAACAGGCGCTGCGCGACTTCTTACCCGACGCGCTGTGGCAATGCGACTATGGCGAGATCGGCGCCCAGCGCGTCGTCATCCGGCCCGAGCCAGATCGCGCGCGTCGGCGCGCCGTGCTGGTCGACCGGCTCGCCGCCGATTACGCCGTCTCGCGCGAAGAGGCGGAGGCGCTGACGAAACTGCACTTCCCGCAAGGCTGGGAGCCCTATTCGACCAAGGCGCTCAAACGCATCCTGCCCGAACTCGAAAAGGGCGAGCGTTTCGGGACGCTGCTCGCTTCGCCGGAAAAAGAGGCATGGCGCGACGCCAAATTCCCCGAACGCGATCGGCCGACCGGCGAGATTCTCGACAAGCTCCCCTCCCCCTCGCCGAAGAACCGCGACGAAGAGCGCCGTATCGCGTCGTTGCGCAATCCAACCGTCGTGCGCGTGCAGAACGAGATGCGCAAGGTCGTCAACAATCTGATCGACCTTTACGATAAGCCGGACCTCATCCGCGTCGAACTGGCGCGCGAGATCGGACTCTCAAAGCGCGAGCGCGAGGAGAGAACCGCCGGAATGCGCGCCAACGAGAGGAGGCGCGCCAAAGCGGCCGAAGACCTGCGGGCCAACGGCGTCGCCGATCCCTCGGACATCGACATCGACAAATGGGTGCTCTGGCAAGAGTGCCAGAAGAAATGCCCCTACACCGGCGATGCGATCGGCTTCGACGATCTGTTCCGCTCGGGCCGGTTTCAGATCGAGCACATCTGGCCGCGCTCCATCTCTTTCGACAGCGCGCTGCGCAACGAAACGTTGTGCCGCCAGGACGTCAACATCGCCAAAGGCAACCGGACGCCCTTCGAGTATTTCCGCAGCCAGCCGCCGGAAGAGTGGGCGCGGGCGAAGGATCGCCTCGACGCGATGGTGCGCGAAAAAGCGATGCCGCGCGGCAAGGCCAAGCGGTTCGTCGCCGAAACGATGAAGGACGATTTCGCGGCGCGACAACTCGTCGACACCGGCTACGCCGCGCGGCAGGCGCGCGCGATGCTGCAACGCCTTTGGCCCGATCTCGGACCGACCGCGCCGGTGAACGTGCAGGCCGTAACCGGCCGCGTCACCGCGCAACTGCGCAAACTCTGGCATCTCAATCACATCCTCGCCGAAGACGGAGAGAAGACGCGCGCCGACCACCGCCACCACGCGATTGACGCGCTGGTCGTCGCCTGCGCGCACGGCGGCTACACGCAAAAGCTGTCGCGCTATTTCGAGCTGGAGGACGTGCACCGCAAAGGCCTCGGCGCGAAGCCGAACGAGGCGGAGTGTCCGCCGCCTTGGCCGACGATCCGCGAGGACGCCGCCAAATCGGTTGCGGAGATCGTCGTTTCGCATCGCGTGCACAGGAAGGTCTCGGGGCCGCTGCACAAGGAGACCATCTACGGCGACACGGGACGCGAGGAAAGGGCGAACGGCCCAACGTACCGTCTATTCGTTAGACGCAAGCCCCTGGAAGCGCTGACCAAAGGCGAATTGCAGGACATCGTTGACATGCGGCTCAGAGCCATCATCGTCGATTGGGTCGCTGCACACGGTGGCGATCCGAAGAAAGCGTTCGCGACTTTTCCGCGCTTGGGCGCCGACAGCCCATTCATCCGCAAGGCGCGGCTCTACGTGAAGCAGCAGCTCGCGCTGATGGCGCCGGTGTCGACTGGTTACGCGGACATGGGAAACAATCATCACGTCGCCATTTATCAGCTTGCGAACGGCAGGACCGACTTCGACGTCGTCAGCTTATTTGAGGCCTCTCGCCGTTTAGCGAGGCGCGAACCGATCGTGCAGCGGCGGCGTGACGACAACGCCACATTCGTCATGTCGCTCTCCATCGGCGATACGCTGAGATTAGCAAAGAATCCGGGGCAACAGCCCACAATGTGGCGCGTCCAGAAGATCGCCAGTAAAGGACAGATCTCCTTGCTCGATCTGGCGGATGCCTCTCCAATGGAGCCGTCGCTCTTCGAACCGATGGTTGGAGGAATCGTTTCAAGGAAAGGCGTGAAACTGTCCGTCGATCCGATCGGCCGCGTGCGCCCCGCCGGCGACTGAGTCACGGCCATGCTGCGCAAGACGATCGAGATCGCGACGCCCGGCACGCGGCTCTCGGTCGCCCATCGCCAACTGGTGATCGAGCGGCCGGAGGCCAAGGCGGCGAGCGTGCCGATCGAGGATGTCGGCGTGCTGATCGTCGACGATCGCCGCGCGACCTACACGCATTCGGTGTTCGTCGAGCTGCTCGCCGCGGGCGCGACGGTGATGGTGACGGGGCCGGACCATCTGCCCGCCGGCATGATGCTGCCGCTCGACGCGCACCACGTGCAGACCGAGCGCCACCTCGCGCAGGTCGAAGCCTCCGAGCCGACGCGCAAGCAGATCTGGCGCGCGCTCATTTGCGCCAAGCTGACGCAACAGGGACTCGCGCTCGATTGCTTCGGCGTCACGCCGAACGGGCTCGCCGAAATGGCCAAGCGCGTCCGCTCCGGCGACCCCGACAATTTGGAGGCGCAGGGCGCGCAGCGCTACTGGCCGATGCTGTTCGGCAAGGATTTTCGCCGCGACCGGTCGGCGGAGGGAATCAACGCGCTGCTCAACTACGGCTACGCGGTCGTGCGCGCGGCGGCGGCGCGCGCCGTCGTCGCCAGCGGGCTCATTCCCTCGCTCGGCGTCTTTCACAAGAACCGCGGCAATCCGTTCTGCCTCGCCGACGATCTCTTGGAGCCCTATCGCCCGTTCGTCGATTGGCGCGTCAAGCGCATGACGATCGAAAGCGAAACGGTCCCGCCGCTCGACGAGCGCCCGACGCGCGCGGCGCTATTGTCGCTGTTCAACGAAACGGTCCTCGTCGGCGGCCGCAAGTCGCCGCTGCTGCTGGCGATCGAGGCGAGCGCCGCCTCGCTAGCGCGAGCGCTGACGGGCGAGGAGCGCACGCTTGCGCTGCCCAAGGGCATGCCGGTCGCGCCCGACGAGGCGGAGGCGGAGGCGGAGGACGACGCCTGATGGCGCGCTCGGAACCCTTCCCGCAATTGCCCTGGGGGTGGCGCAGCATGTGGGTGATCGCCATGTTCGACCTGCCGGTCGATACGCCCGCCGCGCGCAAGGCCTATGCGCGCTTTCGCAAAGATTTGCTCGACGACGGCTTCACGATGATGCAATTCTCGGTCTATTCGCGCCACTGCGCGTCGATCGAGAACGCCGATGTCCATGTCGCGCGAATGGGCGAGCAATTGCCTTCGGCCGGCGAGGTGCGGTTCCTCACCATCACCGACCGGCAGTTCTCGCGCATCAAGGTTTTCTGGGGAAAAAAACGTGCGAGAACGCCCCCTTCGCCCGCGCAATTGGAGCTTTTCTGATGCGTTTCGCCCCGGCCGTTCGCCGCTTTTTCAAGGGCTTACGGCAGGGGCAATTGTAGCGAAACGAGAGACGGCCGCAATCCGCAGCGTCTCTATAAGTGCGTGCGCGACGCCATGAATTGTAGCGAAACGAGAGACGGCCGCAATCCGCAGCCGATCTCCGCCGTGATCGCTCAGGACAATAATTGTAGCGAAACGAGAGACGGCCGCAATCCGCAGCAAGTGGATCGGTTTCAAGACGAAGGGGAATTGTAGCGATAGGGTATCCCCATCACTCCAGTGAGGCGAGCGGGCTGGTGTCTTCAACGTTTCCGACGATGGTGGCGTACGTGGCCGGTCCGACGGCGACGGCCTGCTGAGCGAGCCTGTGGAAGAGCA
>JBEKAL010000050.1:0-18461 GCA_050015935.1 Roseiarcus sp. | reverse complement strand
GGGGAATCGCTCGACGCGAGTCTCGGACGCGCCTACATGGGCGACGGCCTAGCCACCATGCTTGCCGGTTTCTTCGGCGGGTCAGGCACCACGACGTACGCCGAAAACATCGGCGTCATGGCCGCGACGAAGGTGTATTCGACGGCCGCGTACATTGTTGCTGCGTTGTTCGCCATCGTGTTGGGAATGAGCCCGAAGTTCGGGGCGCTCATCCTGACAATGCCGTTGAGTGTGCTCGGCGGCGTCACGACGATCCTGTATGGTTTGATCGCAGTCCTTGGCGCACGAATCTGGGTCGAAAACAAAGTCGATTTCCGTAGCAATCACAACCTGATGCCAGCGGCGATCGCGTTGATCGTCGGCGCCGGCGATTACACCTTCGTGTTCAGCAAAGATGTATCGTTTGGCGGCATCGCGCTCGGAACGGTGGCTGTTCTCGTCGCCTATCACTTGATGATGTGGCTCGAGGCCATGGTTGCGGCGCGGCAGGGCTCTCAGCCTTCTGGGGACCCGACAAAGCCGGGCTGACCAAAGAGGCGGCCGACGCCCGCGTCGTGTCGCCGGATTGAAATCCAAGCGCGCGCCGCGCCGGTCATCGATTGGCCGCGCGGCGCGGCATTTCGACAATGACCCTCGTCGCCACACCGCGGCGACGGGGGCCGAGCAAAATGACGGGAGAAATGACAATGTCCGACACGAATCTGAGCCAAGCGATCTTCGCGCGCCTGAGCGAGCGGATCCTGCACTGGCAATACCTTCCCCGGTACCGTCTTCACCGAAGAGGCCCTGTGCGCCGAGTTCAAGGTCAGCCGCAGCCCAATTCGCGAAGCCCTCCAGATGCTCGCCGACCGACACCTGATTGAGAAGAAGCCGCGGCAAGGCTACAGCGTCAGGCAGCTCAACCTGACGGAGATCCGCGAGCTGTACGATGTGCGCCTCGTGCTTGAGACCTTCATCATGGCGCAGGTTTGCAAGAGGGGCCTGGACGAAGGCGTCCTGCTCGAGCTGAAAACGCGATGGACGCACGTCTATGAGAACCTCCCGCACATGATCGCCGATCCGGCCACGGTGGACGAAGAGTTCCATCAAACCTTCACGCGCGCCGCCGCGAATCAGACCATGGCCTCGATGCTGAGGAACATCGACGACCGGATCCGCTTCGTGCGCACCTTCGACATCACCAACGCCGAGAGGCTCAAGACGACCTGTCTGGAGCACCTGGAGATCCTGGACGCGGTGAGCGAGCACAAGCCTGCGCCGCAACATCGAGGGCGGCCGGGACCAGGTCGAGCACGCCCTCAAGGAAGCCCTCGCGAGAGCCCATGAGACCCACGGTTGACGCGCCAAGGCTGGCGGTGGCCCTCGGTCCGGAAGTCCCGAGCGGGGAATTCCCTGTGGCGGTCCACAGCGTCTTCCGGGCGGCGCTCAACGTCGTTCGCCCCGGCGGCGACCTGTTGAGTCTCCTCAGCAACGAAGCCTGCGACGGCCCGCAGAGCATCCGTCTCGCCTCCGTGGAGGACTTCTCTTCGTTTTCCCTCGCGGCGGGAGCCGTCGGCGCCTTCCGCGCGGCGGAAATCACCCTCGATCAGCCGGGCGGCTTGGCTCCGTTCCGGGTGGACTGCGCCTCGGCGCGCCGCCTGGCGGCGGAGTCCCTGCCGCCGATCGGAGGGGCGGGGGAGAGGTGGAGCGCGGGCGTCGCGCTGCTGGACGGACTGCAGGAGCGCGCCGGGACCGATCTGCGCATCCGCTGCCTATTGGCGGACGCCTCCGCGCCGGGCCCGCTGGGGGAACGGCTGGCCCGAACCGCTCTGGCTCTGGGGAGCGCCGTTCGGGCCGGCAGCGTGGAGGCCGCGCAGCGCGCCGCGTCCCGCCTGGTCGGCCTGGGAACGGGGCTCACGCCGGCGGGCGACGACTTCCTCTGCGGCTTCCACGCCGCGGCGCTTTGCCGGAGCGGGGCGCGCCCCGGAGATTCCTGGTTGCGCGCGGCGCTCGCGCGCGCCGTGCGGGAACGCCTCGGCGCGACGACGGCGCTCAGCGCTACGTTCCTGCGCAGCGCCCTCGCAGGGCGCGTCATCGGGCCCCTGACGGCGCTGGCGGAGGCCTGCGCGGGAAAGCCTGGATGCGGCGTGCCGGCCGCGGTCCTGCGACTCGCGAGCGTCGGACACAGCTCGGGCATGGATGCCGCGACCGGATTCTTCTACGGGTTGACGATTTGGCGGTGACCCGCGCGCCGCTCAACCTATGGTGCTGTCATGGAACAGGTCATCAGCCGACGGCCAAAGAAAGACGCAAGAAGCGTCGTGAAGGAACACACAGTCGTCGCCAACCCGGCGCCTTCCGTCGAGGAAAAGGGTTGCGCCTTGAAATGGCCGCGCCCTGCGGTTTGACATGGTAGGAGGTCCCATGCTCCAGAACTTTCAGTACACGGCCCCCAGAACGCGAGCCGAGCTACACGCCATCCTGGCCGATCAGGGTCCCGACGCGTGCCTCCTGGGAGGAGGGACGGACCTGCTGGCGAACATCCGCAGCGGCCTGGCGCACCCCCGCATCGTCGTGGACGTGAAGAAAGTCGAGGGCTTCTCCGGCATCGCGTGGAGCGCGCAGGACGGCCTCATCATCCGCACGGGCGCCACCATCAACGACGTCCTGCAGGACGAAAGGGTGCGCAGCGACTTCGCCCTTCTTGCGGCATGCGCGCGCGACCTCGCCTCCCATCAGGTCAGGAACCGGGCGACGGTCGTCGGCAACGTCGTGAGCGCCTCTCCTTGCTCGGACATGGCGCCGGCTCTGCTCTGCCTGCAGGCCCGCGCGGTGATCAGCTCCAGGCGAGGGGAGCGCGAGGTCGCGTTCAAGGACTTCTTCAAGGGCGTCAAGAGGACCGTGCTCCAGCTCGACGAGGCGCTCGAGCGCATCGTCGTTCCCGCTGCATCGGCGGGCGCTCGCGGCGAGTACCACAAGCTCAAGCGGATCAACGGCCACGATCTCGGCATCGTCGGCGTCGCGATTTGCCTCGGGCGAAACGGCGAAGTGCGCCTGGGCGTCAGCTCCTGCGCGCCGACCCCGATACTGGTCGAGGATCTCCACGACTCGCTCTCTGGCGAGGCGGTGGTCCAGGCGGCCATGAAGGCCATCAGGCCGATCAGCGACGTCAGGGCCACGAAGGAGTACCGCGAGCACATGGTGCAGATGTTCGTCCAGCGGCTTCTCGACGAGGTGAAGTCATGAAGATCAAGGTCACGATCAACGGCGCGGCTTACGAGCGCGACGTCGCCGAGAATATCACGCTCCTGCATTTCCTGCGCGAACAGGTCGGCCTCACCGGCACGAAGGAAGGCTGCGGCGCCGGAGAGTGCGGCGCCTGCACCGTGTTCCTCGACCGCCGCCCAGTGAACTCCTGCCTCGTCCTCGCGGCGGAGACCGACGGCCGCTCCGTCTCGACGATCGAGGGCGAGGCGAAGGACGGCAGGCTCTCGGAGATCCAGGAGGCGTTCGCGCGGCGCCACGCCGTGCAATGCGGCTATTGCACCCCCGGGATGGTCATGTCCGTCCGCGCGCTGATCGAGCGAAATCCGAAACCGACCGTCGCCGAAATCAAGGATGGCCTCGAGGGCAACTTCTGCCGTTGCACCGGCTACGCCCAGATCATCGAGGCCGTGCTCGACGTCACCGGGCAAGCGGCCGGGAAGGAGGAGGCGACCCATGCTTGAGACCTCGAATTCCAACGCCTTCCGCCATGTCGGTCACAGCCCCCTGCGTCAGGACGGGCAGGGGAAGCTCACGGGCGAGGCGGTATACGTCAGCGACATGAGCCTGCCCGGCATGCTCCACGCCCAACTCAAGAGGAGCCCCCACGCCCGGGCGAAAATACGGAACGTCGACGTCTCGCGCGCCGAGCGGCTCCCCGGCGTGCGCGCGATCCTCACGGGCGAGGATCTCGACTATCGCCTCGGCCTGTACGTGGTGGACAAGTACATCCTCGCGAAGGGGGAGGTTCGCCACCACGGCGAGGCGGTGGCGGCCGTCGCCGCAGACACGCTCGCCATCGCCAGAGCGGCCGCAGACCTCATCGAAGTGGACTATGAGGCGCTGCCCGCCGTCCTCAATCACATGGACGCTCTCGCGCCCGGCGCGCCCCTGGTGCATCCGGATCTGGGGACCTACGACTATGTCGAGGCGGTCTTCTCGCCCCAGGGCGGCACCAACATCGCCAACCTCACCAAGTGCCGCAAGGGAAATGTCGAGAAGGGCTTTGCCGAGGCGGCGTGGATCGTCGAGCGCCAATATACGAACCCCTCGGTGCAGCACGTTCCCATGGAGACGCACGTCGCCATCGCGGAATGGAAGACGGGGGACAAGGTTACCATCTGGACCAGCGCGCAGTCGCCGTTCACCGTGCGCAACCTGTTCTGTCACGCCTTCAAGCTGCCGCTCTCCAACGTGCGCGTGCTCATTCCCAACGTCGGCGGCGGCTTCGGCGGAAAGGCCGGCATTCACCTGGAGCCTCTGGTCGCCTGCCTCTCGCGCAAGGCGGGGGGAAGGCCCGTCAAGCTCCAGGCCACGCGAGAAGAGGAGTTCACGCTTCTGCCCTGCCGCGGCGCGTTGACCTACCGGATCAAGACCGGCGTGCTGGCCGACGGCAAGATCATCGCCCAGAAGATGGAGATGTTCTGGGACGCCGGCGCCTACGCCGACTACGCGGTGAACGTCACCAGGGCGTCCGGCTATTCGGCCGCGGGGCCTTACGAGATCCCCAACGCCTGGGTCGACGCCTACACGGTGTACACGCACAAGCCCTACGGCACGGCCTACCGAGGATTCGGCCATGTCGAGTTCTTCTGGGGCCTCGAGCGGCACATGGAGCTGGTCGCCCGGACGATCGGGATGGACCCGCTGGAGTTCCGCCGCAAGAACCTGCTCAGGCCGGGCTCGACTACGCTCACCGGCGAGACGATCACGGCCCACACCGGCGACGTGCGCAAATGCCTCGACGCCGTCGCCGAGGCGATTCATTACGGCGAGCTGACGCCGGCCGAGACCGCCAGGGAGGCGAGGACCGGGCTGAAGATCGGCAAGGGCCTCGCCACTCTCCACAAGGCCCCCGCCATGCCGCCCTTCACCGCGACGGCCGTCGTCGTCAAGATGAACTCCGACGGCGCCGTGCTGGTGAACGTCGGGCTGACGGAGATCGGCCAGGGCTCGACGACGGCGCTGGCCCAGATCGCCGCCGAGCGGCTCAAATTCCCGCTGGAGAAGGTCAAGGTCACGGTCGAGAAGGACACGGACCGCGATCCCTACGACTGGCAGACGGTCGCCTCGAAGGGCCTGATTCTCACCGGCAACGCCGTGATCCTGGCCTGCGCGGACCTGCTGGAGAAGGCCTATGGGGACGCCGGGCAGGTGCTGCGCGCGCAGGCCTGCGACCTCGACCACGACGGCGAGAAGATCTTCGTCAGGCACGCCCCCGACCGCTCCGTGACGTTCGCGCAGCTAGCGGTCGGCTACGCCTACCCCGACGGCAACGCCATCGGCGGGCCGTTGATCGGCGTGGGGCGCTATGTCGCGCAGGGCCTCACCAACCTCAACAAGGAGACCGGCCAGGGCTTGCCGGCCCTCGACTGGACCTACGGCGCGCATGGGATCATCGTCGAGGTGAACGCGGCGACGGGCCAGTACCACATCCTGAAGATCGCCTCCGCTTACGACGTGGGCAAGGCGATCAACCCGGCGCTGGTCCGCGGACAATGCATCGGCGGCATGGTCCAGGGCCTCGGGACGGCGCTTTGCGAAGGCTACGTCTACGACCTCCAGGGCCATCTCCTGAACCCCTCGTTCACCGACAACAAGATCCCCACGAGCAAGGACATTCCCGACGAGATCGAGTGCATCATCGTCGAGACGCCGCAGCTCGACGGCGCTTACGGCGCGCGCGGCGTGGGCGAACACCCGATGATCTCCGTCGCTCCCGCGCTGGGCAACGCCATCAGGAACGCCGTGGGGGCGGAGCTGACGCACATGCCCATCCGCAGCGAGGACGTCTGGCGCGCCATTGGACATAAGGAGCCCGTCGAGACCTGGTTCACCACGACCCCCACCGGGTCCTGCCGGTCCGTCGTCTGGGGCGGCTGACGCGCCGCAAATTCCGGCCTGCGACGACCGATGCTCGCCGCAGGCTTCGGAATGATCCGAACAGGTCCTCGAGTTTGCGGCGCAAACGCCGAGGGATCGAGATCGACGCCGCTCCAGGGCGCAATGCCGATCAGCGCCCGGTTCGCCAGCACGTCCAGGCCGTTGAGCGTCCGGCGACCCTGCGCTTCGGCCGCGCGCAGCAACGCGCAGCGCGGCGGGTTGCGACTCACGTCGGCGCCGATGATCCCGGGCCGCACGCTCCGCCGGTCGAAATCGGGGTTGGCGTCGACATCGGGGAAAAGACCGACGGAGGCGGCATTGACCAGGCCTGTTTCGGCGCTGGAATGGGACCCCTTACGGAATCCGATCCAACGCTTTGACGCAACATCGAAAATGCAAGCAAGGATGGGGTCCCAATCGGCGCCGATCGGGACGCCGGCATCAACGCGAATTCGTTTTCGATTTCAGTGTATTGCTCCGCTTTCGGGGTGGGATCCCATTCCGGTGCTGAAACAAACGCGAGCGGCGGCGTAGCGCTGTCGGCTACTCCAAAGGCCAAACCTGGACCGAGTCGAGATCGATGTCGAACCGGCACGAATCGGCGCTCAGGCGGTCACTCTGAGCGCCAAATAATCTGACCCGAGCGTCGCCGAGACAGACGAGGAGCCGACGCTCTGTCCCGACAAACGAGACATGCTCCACCAAACCTTGGTATCGCCCGCCGGCGGCGAGGCGCGCGCACGCTGCGGGAAAGCTCCAGCCTACGCGCTGGCCCGGCCGCAGCGCCGGGCCGGAGACGCCGAGTATGACGTCGTTGCCGATTGCGATGCTGTCCTCGCTGATCGCCAGACCCTCGCCAACGTTCTCGGCGCCCAAAAGGCGCGCCACCGTCTCATTCGCTGGCCGCGCGAAGACGTCGCGGGTTGGGCCGGACTGCAAGACTTGGCCCGCATCGAGCACCAGCAATTCGTCGGCAAGCAACGCCGCCTCCATCGGATCGTGAGTGACGAGCATGGTCGTGAGCGCGATCTCTTCTTGCAACGACAGCAACTCGTTGCGCAGGCGCGAGCGCAGCGGAGCGTCCAGCGCGGAAAACGGTTCGTCCAGCATCAACAGATCGGCCGGCCTGACGAGCGCGCGCGCCAGCGCGACCCTTTGCTGCTGGCCGAGCGACAGCTCGGCCGGACGGCGATTTTCGAGTCCCTGGAGGCCGAGGCGCTCGATCCAGCGCCGCGCCGAATTCAAGTCCGCGCCGACCGGAAAGCATAATTGCTCGACGACGGCGAGATGCGGAAACAGGCCGTAGTTCTGCGGAACGTAGGCGATCGCCCGCGTAGCGGGGTCGAGCCTGGTCAAGTCGCGCCCTGCGACAGTGACGGTTCCGCGATCGCAGCGCTCGATCCCTGCGATCAGCTTCAGTGTCAGCGTCTTTCCCGACCCCGACGGACCGAGAATCGCGAGGCGACGCGCATGCGGCGCCCATGCGACGTCGAGGTGGAAGCCGTCGAGCCGCTTTTCGAAATTCAAAGTCAGGTCGATCGCGCCGGGGCGCTTGAACGTCGCCGGCGCGGGCGCGTTGGACAGCGCCGCCAGCGCGCCGTTGTTACGCGATGCGCGCGACGCGCCTCCATTGAGCCGCTCGATCGCGGCGGCATTGAGCGCCATTATCGCGATCGCGAACACAAGCGTCGGCAGAAGCACCGGCAACATCGCGGGGAGCCCCTGCGCGCCGAATGCGACATAGGTGTAGACGGGTAAAGAATAGGGATGATAGGCGACCATCACCGTGGCGCCGAATTCGCCGAACGCCCGAAGCCAGGCGAGCAACATTCCCGACAGAATGGACGGCCAGGCTATCGGCAGGCTCACGCGAAGAAACACGTCCAACGGACGGTGGCCGAGCGTAGCGCCGACGCCCTCGAAAGCCGGGTCCGTCGAAGCGAAGGCCGAACGCGCCGCGATGATGAGAAACGGCGCCGCAACGAAAACCTCGGAAAGCACGATGCCGGTGAAGGAGTCTGTCAAGGCGCCTGCGGCGAGGCGACCGAGCGGGGCGTTGTAGCCCACCAGGAACAACAGCAACACGCCGCTGGCGAGCGGGGGCAGCGCGAGCGGCAATTGCACCGCAAAGCCGAGGACCGCCATAGCGCGTCCCGGAGCGCGCGCCAACACATAGCCGAGCGGAACGCCGCCCAGCGCTATGAGGATCGTCGCGATCGTGGCGCTCGCGATCGAGACGGCGGAGGCGTCGGCGAGCGCTCGGAAGTCGACCGAACTCCAGTCGGCGAGCCTCGCCTGCTGCGCGCCGGCGACGAGCGGCGCGATCAGGTAGACCGCGAGAAGACCGGCCAGCCAACGAATCGGCGCGGGCGTGTGGCGAGTCACTTGGCCTGCACGAGCAGCGCTCGAATATCCGGCGGAACGGCGCTCGCATCCCCGGTCAGGGCGGGCTTCCGCAGCGCGAGCCCATGTTCTTTCAGCAGCGCCTGTCCATCGGCCCCGAGGAGGAAGGCCACAAACCGGTCGGCGCCCGCGGCGTTGGGCCCGTCGCGTAGAATGGCGACCGTGTAAACGGCTTTCGGAGCGATATCGGACGGCAAGTCGACTGCGGGAATCTTGGCGTCCGCGGTTTCCGTCGAATAGAAGAATCCGACATCGAGTTGGCCCGACTGGAGCCGGCCGACCAGCGTCTCTTCCGGCAACACCTGCGCCGGATTGTCAGGCGCCCCGAGGACCTGCTGCGAAAGATCCGGCGCCTTGTACGCCGTCTCCGCCCGCTTCATCAGCTCGAGGGTCAACGCGCCTTTGGGATCGAGCTTCGGATCCGTACGGCCGATCCGAATCCCGGGCTCGTTCAGCACCTGATGCCAGGGCTTGGTCTTGAAGTCGGCGGCGAAGCGGCTCGTGGGATTCCAGCCGAGCACTAAGGTCGACTCCGCAAACGAGACGTACCAACTCACCCAGTCGCCGTTCGCCGCTCCCATCAGGTCGGCATTCACCTTCGGATTGGCGCTGATGAACACGTCGCCGTGACGAAGCTGCCCCTTGATCTGGTTCGCCAGCCCGTTCGAGCCGCCGGCAAATCCTTGGAAATGATCGTCGGTCGCCTTGTCGAAGGCCGGACCAGCGCCGCGTTCCATCAGATTGACGAGGGATCCCGCGTAAAGCACGTTGACGTCGCCCGCGGCGAATGCGGCCGACGCGGAACCGATCGATAACGCGAGCGCGATAGCGCCGAAGCGGCCGAGGCCGCAGGCGCCGGGAGATTCCGACCACCGGCGCGTATTCGCGAGTTTGGCGACAGCAAACATTTTGGCGCCTCACTTTCGCGGCTCCGCTATATATGAACCAATACGCCGCGATTGCGCCGCCTTCAAGACGCGCCGCTTGCCCATGTGCGCGTGGCGCTTGCGACGCGTGACGGGCGACGCTCGCAAACGGCCGCGTTCCGCTCCTCGGGGCGGGAAGCTTCATCCGCGCGGCTCGCGCGGCGGATGGACGTGCGCTTCGAAAAACGTCGAAACGGACGCCCGTTTTCCCGCGCCGGTTCTCCGGACGGGGTGGCTGGAGAGACCGGAGGCCTCCGCGTCGCGGACGAATAGGAGATTGATCGACCATGGCCGTGGAAGACGAAATCCGTCATAACGAGGTCGCTGTCGAGCGGCCCGAGCGGGTCGACGCGAGCCTCACGTTCATCGGCGTCATCAGAACGCCGTGGTCGTCTCGCAAGGAGTGCCCCCATCATGGCCGTCCCGACGGTCCGATCTGTCGGGTCGAAGTGAGCGAGCCGTGGGTCGCGGCGCTCGACGGAATCGAGGCGTTCGAGCGCATTGAAGTCCTATATTGGCTACACGAATCCCGCCGCGATCTCGTGCGCCAGAGTCCAGCGAACGACGGTGTGACAAAGGGAACCTTTACGATCCGGTCTCCGGTGAGGCCAAATCCGATCGGCGTCTCCATCGTGGCTCTCGTCGGCCGGGAGGGGCCGGTGTTGCAGGTTAGAGGGCTCGACTGCATCGACGGAACGCCGCTCTTGGACTTGAAGCCCTACCGCTCGCGCTTTCGCTCCGCGGCGTCGATCAAGGGAGATGCACGATGGGTATCGAAACCATAAACGTCGGACTTCAACTTCGCTCTCTGATCAAGAAGAGCGGCGAACTCGAATTGTCGCTCGTGCGTGTCGCCACGCCGGAGCCAGCCTCCGACGAGGTCGTCGTTCGAGTCGAGGCGTCGCCGATCAATCCCTCCGACATGGGGCTCCTGTTTGGCGCAGCCGATATGGCCACGGCTAAGTTGTCCGGGAACGGCGACAATCCTGTGGTCACGGCGACAGTTCCCGCGTCGTCGATGAGAACGATGGCGGGACGCTTGGACGAGTCCATGCCCGTCGGCAATGAAGGCGCTGGCGTGGTTGTCAAGGCGGGCGAATCCGGTGCGGCGCGCGCGCTGCTCGGCAAGACCGTGGCGATGATTGGCGGCGCAATGTACACGCAGTATCGCTGCTTGAAGGCGGCCGATTGCCTCGTCCTTCCTCACGATGCGACGCCTGCTGAGGGCGCCTCGAGTTTCGTCAATCCCCTCACGGCGCTGGGCATGGTCGAGACCATGCGTCGAGAGGGCCACTCGGCCCTCGTGCACACGGCGGCGGCTTCCAACCTCGGTCGGATGCTCAACAAAATCTTTCTCAAGGACGGAATTGGCCTGGTCAACATCGTTCGCAATTCGAACCAGGAAGAGATTCTGCGCGCCATCGGAGCGGCGCATGTGTGCAATTCGACTTCGCCGACCTTCATGGAGGACCTGACGCGGGCCGTCGCCGCAACGGGCGCCTCTCTGGCGTTTGACGCGATCGGCGGCGGCAAGCTCGCCGGCCAGATTCTGACGTGTATGGAGGCCGCCGCGAACATGAACGCCAAAACCTACAGCCGATACGGATCCGCGGTCCACAAACAGGTCTACATCTACGGCGGCCTTGATCCTCGTCCTACCGAACTAAGCCGAGGCTTCGGTACGGCGTGGGGGCTCGGCGGCTGGCTGCTGTTCTCGTTCTTGAAAAGGATCGGACCTGCCGAGGCGCAGAGGCTGCGCGAACGCGTCGCCTCCGAACTCAAGACGACGTTCGCTAGCGGTTACACGAAGGTCGTGTCGCTGCGCGAGGCGCTTCAGCCTCAGACCATTGCCGCCTACAACAAACGCGCCACGGGCGAGAAGCACCTTATCAATCCGAACATGGCTGTTGAGCGGTGATCGCAGCTTCCAGCGCTGGGTCCCCGACACGAAGGGGAATTCATATCTGCTGGGGCGCCTCACGGTTGGCTGAGACAGCGGCAAATGACGGTCGGCGGTCCTTTTCCCGGCCGCCTTGTTCGCGCCGGCCGGGCCGATCGGATGACGACGCCGCGCGCTGTTGTGCGACGGGTCGGAAAATGAAGTCGTCCACTGGCGGATTTTGTTGTCTTGCCAAACCGTGAGTCCGCCGGACTAGGCACGACTTTGATGGACAATGCCGGCAATCTCGCGGACGAGACGATCGTCCGTCGCCGTCTCGTCAAGACCGAACGAAAACAATAGTCGACCTTGCCTTCTGCGCCCGTTCCTCGCATCATTGCATCGATGAAAACGGGTATTGGGGAGCCGCCATCCATGCGCGCGATTGTAGCTTTGGCAACGTGCTTTTGTGTGCTCGGAGTGGCGGGCGGCGTTTCTGGACAGCCCCTCACTCCGAGCGCCCCGCCGCCCCTCACTCCGAGCGCCCCGCCGCCCCTCACGCCGAGCGCTCCGCCGCCCTTCACGCCGAGCGCTCCGCCGCCCTTCACTCCGAGCGCCAAGGCCGACATCGTCTTCTGCAACGAGTTTGCGCATACGGTGTTCGTCGCGATCGCCTATCAGCAGGCCAACGGCCACTGGCTTTCCCGAGGGTGGCTCGAGGTCGCCACCGGCGATTGCGGCGTCTTCGACACCGCGATTCGGGTCAAGACGTTCTACTTTCGCGGCATGACCGACCCGTATCTGAACGCCAAGCGCCAGCAAGTCGTAGATTCGTGGGGGAAGGGCCGGGAGTTCGCTGTTTGGGAGAAGGACAACTTCCAGTATTACAGCGCCGAAACCCGAGTCCTGAATTCGACCTTGCAACCTTTTACCCAAGGTCCCGAAACCGACGGCGACGCCGTCTCCGCGACGGTGACCTTCCCCGCTGACGGTTCGGGAACGATCGTCACGACGAAATGACCTCAAGTGTCTGGGATCGGCAGCGATCGTGATCAGCGTTTGGGACGAGGCCTTGAACAGAAGGTCATAGACCGTCGCCTTGTTGTGATAGGCGATGTCGGCGACGGCCGCCGGCAGCGTGAACACGAGGTGATAATAGGGAACAGGCAAGAGCTCGGCTTCGCGCTCGGCGAGCCACGTTCTAGCCGCGGCGCCCTGACACTTGGGACAATGACGGTTGCGACAGGAGTTGTAGGCGATGACCGTGTGGGCGCAGTCCTCGCAGCGCGCGACATGACCGCCGAGCCCCGCCGTGCGGCAGGTCTCGATCGCCGACATCGCCTTCAACTGGCCAAGGCTCACATGGCCGGCGTTGGCGTCACGCCAAGCCGGGCCATGGGCGCGGAAGATATCCGCGACCTCCAAGCCGGGACGCCGCACGGAAAGCGGGGGTCATGCCGGCGCTTCTTGCTTGGCCGGGCTCCTCGTCGGGTTCTTGGCCAGATTCAAGCCGAGGCGCTCCAGCGGGCTCGTCACGTCGCGGATCGTGTCGAAGGCGACGCGCGTATAGAGCGCGGTCGTATCGAGTTTGGCGTGTCCGAGCAGAACCTGGATGACCCGGATCTCGACGTTCTGTTCGAGCAAATGCGTGGCGAACCCTGGGGCTGTGACCCGGGGGTGCGGCGACACGCGCTTGGCGATTCCCGCCGCCTGCGCCGCGGCGCGAACGGCGCGATGGAGTTGCCGGGCGGTCATCGGGTTGACGGGGTTTCGACCCGGAAACAGCCAAGCCCGCGGGCGCGCCGCCCGCCGCCAATCGCGCAACAACTCCAGCAGTTGCGGCGAGAGCATGACAAAGCGATCCTTTTGCCCCTTGTCTTGCTCAACGCGGAGCGTCGTGCGCTGGCCGTCGATGTCGGACACCTTCAACGCGACGACCTCGGACACGCGCAAGCCCGCGCCATAAGCCACGCTGAGCGCCGCCTTGTATTTGACGCCAGGGGCGGCCTCCAGAAGTCTCGCGACTTCCTCTGGGCTCAACACGGTCGGAGCCTTGCGCGGTTCGCGCACCGACGTCAGACGCCGCACCAGATCGTCTCGTTCGAGCGTCACCTTGAAAAAGAACCGGAGCGCCGCGACGGCGGCGTTGATGCTCGGCGGGCTCACATGGATCTTCGTCATATGCAATTGAAACAGACGAAGGTCCTCGCTGGTGGCGGCATCGGGCGAGCGGCCGAGGAAAGCCGCGAAGTTCTTGACGTGACGGATGTAGTCTTTCTGGACCTTCTCCGCGAAATGCCGCGCCGTCATGTCTTCGATCACGCGCTGGCGCAACGGGCTGACGGCCTCGTCGGTCATGGCGATAGCTCCTGTCTCACACGAGGTTTAAGAACCCCGTCATGTTGAGACAGGACGATCCGCCCCGTCACCCCGCCGTTCAACGCGCCTCCCGTGCGCTTCCGCTGGGAAGTCTACCGCGCGAGCGGTTTAGTCCAAGGGTGGAAACCGGTCGTCCGCGCTGAACACCGGAAACGGTGGTTTGATTGCTTGTGAGATGTCGGAGAATCCGCTGCTACCATTCGGAACTTCTGAGGGGTGTCGCCGCGCCGCTGACGCTCGCTTTGTGCGGTTCCAACCGCGTCATGCAATCGTGCAGCGCCGCAGCCGAACAGTGCACGACGATCGAAGGCGCCTATCGCTGGCAGCCTGAAGATAGGACCGGCAGCCTCGCGCCGGACAGGATCTCGAACTGCGTCGCGCCAGAAAATGCCCACACCGCAGTCAATCCGATGACATTGAACGACATTGCGATCTGGGGCACAGTGTTGGGGAGCGCTTTGTCCGGCGCCGCGCGGTAGCCGAAGGCGTCGCCTGTGCGCCGCTCGACTGCGGGAGGAGGAGTGATGAAAATTGGTTTCTTTGGCGCGGGCCTGATGGGCGCCGGCTTCGTCCGACGGATGCTTCAGAACGGCGATCAGGTCAACGTCTGGAACCGCGACCCTGCAAAAGCCAAGGCGCTGGAAGCCGACGGCGCCCATGCCTTCGGCGACGCGGCGGCGGCGATTAAGGACGTCGAGAGAATTCATCTGTCGCTCTCGGACGACGCCGCGGTCGACGCCGTGTTGGAGCCGCTCGCGAATTCGATCCCCGCATCCATTTGGATAATCGACCACACGACGACCGCGCCGACGCCGACGGTCGAGCGCGGCGCGCGATGGGCGAAGCTGGGCAGAGTCTTCATCCATGCGCCGGTGTTCATGACGCCCGTCAACGCGCGCGACGGCGCCGGTTTGATGCTGGTGTCCGGCGATCCCGCGCAATGCGCGGCGGTCATGCCGGAGCTCGAAAAAATGACCGGGCGGGTGATTAACCTGGGGCCGAAACCGGGGACCGCCGCCGCTTACAAGCTGTTCGGGAACCTGACGCTGATCGGGATGATGGGCGTCGTCGCAGACATCGCGCGTCTCGCCCATGCGGTCGGGGTGGCCCCCGCCGACGCGGTCGGCATGTTCAAGCTGTTCAATCCCGGCGAGATGCTGCCCGCGCGCGCGGCGAAAGTGGCGTCGGGTCCCTACGAGCCCGCGTCCTTCACCGTCAACATGGCGCGCAAAGATGTCCGGCTGATGATCGACGAAGCCAAGCGGCGCGACGTCGCGCTTGTCGTGATGCCGAGCGTGGCGGCGCTATACGACGAGGCGATCGCGCGCGGCGAAGGGGGCCGCGACACGAGCGCCGCGTTCCGCTTCCCGATCGTGGGCTGAGCGCTATTTTTCCCTTGGAGCTTCGGGGCGATGCGCGACGGCCGCCCCGATCGTCCCGATTGGGTCGTCACCGGCCGTTCACTCGCGCGAAATCGACTGCTCGAGGGCGCCAAAACCTTCCGTGGGCGAGCATCTCACGGTCGCTTCGACAGCGCGGTCCGTATCATATTCGGCCAATCCTTCTGCGCCGCTGCGAGCTTCTGCTCCTGCTCCAGCTTTTCGAGGATCGAGAGCGCCTCGGCGAGCGCAGTCCGCGCCTTCGCGCGCGGCGATCGCCGCCTGTCGCCGCGCCGCTGGGCCTCGAGCCTTCGCACGCGCCGGAGCTCGCGCCCGGCCCTCGAAGTTTTCACTGCAAAGTGATGGCGGACACACCGGCAATTCTGGTAGGCCTGCGGAAAGTCGCGCCGCCCGTTGAATCTTCCTTTGCGCTGACCGAGACGCCCTGTCGATGATCGCCCTTGTTCGCATAGCGTTGAGTCGACCCTATACGTTCGTCGTTCTCGCGCTGATGATCCTGATCATCGGCCCGCTCGCCGCTTTGAGAACTCCGACGGATATCTTCCCCGACATCCGGATTCCCGTCATCAGCGTGGTCTGGCAATATACGGGACTGCCGCCCGATCAGATGTCCGGGCGCATCACCACGCCGTTCCAGCGCGCCCTGACCACCACCGTCAACGACATCGAGCATATCGAGGCCAATTCCTACAATGGGTTCGGCGTCATCAAGATCTTCTTCCAGCCGAACGTCGACATTCGCACCGCCAACGCCCAGGTCACCGCGATTTCGCAGACCCTCATCAAACAGATGCCGCCCGGCGCGACGCCGCCGCTGATCCTCAATTACAGCGCCTCCACCGTGCCGATCCTGCTGGTGGCGCTGTCGGGCGAAGGCTTCACCGAACAGGGCCTGGCGGATATCGGCATCAACCAGGTGCGCACGCCTCTCGTCACCGTTCCCGGCGCCGCCGTCCCTTATCCCTTCGGCGGCAAACTGCGCCAGATCCAGATCGACGTCGATCCCGCCGCGTTGCAGGCGAAGGGCCTCTCGGGCCAGGACGTCGCCAACGCCTTGGCCGCCCAGAACCTGATCACGCCGGTCGGCTCCGAGAAGATCGGGGCCTTCGAATATGCGGTCCAGCTCAACAGCGCGCCCTCGAAGCTGGAGGAGCTCGGCGACCTGCCGATCAAGACGGTCGATGGGGCCATGGTCTACGTGCGCGACGTCGCGCACGTGCGAGACGGCAACGCGCCGCAAACCAATATCGTCCATGTCGACGGCAGTCGTTCCGTGCTGTTGCAGGTCTTCAAGAACGGATCGGCCTCCACGCTGGCGATCATTGCGGGCGTCAAGAAGCGGCTGGTCGAATTACGGGACGCTTTGCCGCCGAATCTCAAGGTGTCCCTGCTCGGCGATCAATCGCTGTTCGTGCGAGGCGCGATCACGTCGGTCGCGCGCGAAGGCGTCATCGCGGCGGCGCTGACCAGCCTGATGATCCTGCTGTTCCTCGGCAGTTGGCGTTCGACCGTCATCATTGCGACTTCGATCCCGCTCGCGGTGCTGGGCTCCATCATTGCGCTTTCGGCGATCGGCGAAACGCTGAACATCATGACGCTCGGCGGTCTCGCGCTGGCGGTCGGCATTCTGGTCGACGACGCGACGGTGACGATCGAGAACATCAATTGGCATCTCGAGCATGGCAAACAGGTCGAGACGGCGATCATGGACGGCGCGCGTCAGATCGTGACGCCCGCCTTTGTTTCGCTTCTGTGCATCTGCATCGTCTTCGTGCCGATGTTCTTCCTCGACGGCGTCGCGCGCTTTCTCTTCGTGCCGATGGCGGAAGCGGTCATGTTCGCGATGATCTGCTCCTTCTTCCTGTCGCGCACGCTCGTGCCGACGATGGCCAATTATCTGCTCCGACCGCATGCGCCGCACGCCGAAGACGGCGCCCGCTTCGCCTCGCGCAATCCCCTGTTGCGTCTGCAGCGCAGCTTCGAAGCCGGCTTCGACCATATCCGCGAGGGCTACCGCGTCGTGCTCGAATTGGCGATGGGACGCCGGGCGGTCTTTTTGGTCGGCTTTCTGACCTTCGTCGCCGCGTCCTTCTTGCTTACGCCCTATCTCGGCCGGAACTTCTTTCCCTCCGTCGACACGGGCCAGATTCTCATGCACGTGCGCCTGCGCGTCGGCACGCGCGTCGAGGAAAGCGTCAAGCAGTTCGCCGAAATCCAGAACGCGATCCGGGCGATCGTTCCGCCCACGGAGCTCGCGGCGTTGGTCGACAACGTCGGCATGCCGATCAGCGGCATCAATCTCACTTACAGCAACACCGGCGTCATCGGCCCGCAGGACGGCGACATTCAGATCAAGCTCGCCGAGGATCATCGTCCGACCGCGGACTACGTCCGCGCGTTGCGCGAGGAGTTGCCGCGCCGGTTCCCGGGCGTCGTGTTTGGATTTCTGCCGGCCGACATCATCAGCCAAATCCTCAATTTCGGCGCCCCGGCGCCGATCGACGTGCAAATATCCGGCGCGAACCTCGCCGCCAATTTCGATTACGCCAATCTGCTGCTGCGGCGGATGCGCCATATTCCCGGCGTCGCCGACGCGCGCATTCAGCAATCCCCCGCCAATCCGACCCTCAACGTCGACGTCGATCGCACGCAAGCCCAATATGTCGGACTGACCGAGCGCGACGTGACCAACAGCCTCGTCGTCAATCTGGCCGGCAGCGGTCAGGTGACCCCGACCTATTGGCTCGATCCCGACAACGGCGTTTCCTATTCGATCGTCATGCAGACGCCGCAATACCAGCTCGACACCTTGAGCGCGTTGCAGACGATACCGATCTCGGCCGCGGGCGCCGCGACCTTGCCGATTCTGGGCGGCCTCGCCAAAATCACGCGAACGGTTGGCAATGCGGTCGTTTCCCAATACAATATCCTGCCGATCGTGCAGATCTACGCGACGCCGCAAGGACGCGATCTGGGCGCGGTCGCGCAGGACATCGGCAAACTCCTTCAGGAAACCGCGGGAAGCGTCCCCAAGGGCGGGACCGTAGCGATGCTGGGACAGGTCCAGACGATGAACGGCGCCTATTCCGGCCTGTTGTTGGGCTTGATCGCCGCCATCGTGTTGATTTACCTGCTCATCGTCATCAATTTCCAGTCCTGGGCCGATCCTTTCGTGATCGTCACGGCGCTGCCGGCCGGTCTGGCGGGCATTGTCTGGATGCTGTTCGTCAGCCAGACGACCCTCTCCGTGCCCGCCCTGACCGGCGCGATCATGTGCATGGGAATCGCGACGGCCAACAGCGTCCTCGTCATCAGTTTCGCGCGCGAACGGTTCGCGGCGCTCGGCGA
>JBEKAL010000049.1:0-18571 GCA_050015935.1 Roseiarcus sp. | reverse complement strand
CGAGCGTGAACACATCTTTCGATTCCATCGCCCTGCCTCGCATGCCCAAACCTTCGCAGCATGCAGGGCTCGAACGCCGCATTCAACCGCCGGCCAATTCCACTTGGAACGTCGAGGAACCGTTTCTTTTGCGTGTGGTCGGCCATCGCTGGCCAGGCCGCGAATAATTGATTCGGCGACTTGCTCTAGTTTGGCTCTATTCCCAAGGGTTCGTCATCGACGGGCCATAGTGAGGCTAAATTCCTCAAGCGGGTGCAAAGTCATGATCAAGTCCCTCCTCATCTTCGTCGCCGACGAGTCGGGCTCGACCGCGATCGAATACGCGTTGCTCACATCGTTGATCGCCGTCTTCATCATCGGCGCCTTGTCCGCCCTCGGCACCAGTTTGAGCAGCGAGTTCGCCGAGGTCGGCTCCAACCTTCATTAGGCGCAAAAGGCTCGCGAAGCCTTTCGAGGACGCGGGCGAGGCCTCTTTCGCCGGCGCGTTTGGGCGCCCGCGCCGGCGCGGCGGGAGGTAACGGCGGAGCAAGGTTTCGCCGCTAGAATCGGAGGCTGCGACCTCTCGATCACGACTGGCGGGCCATGGCTGCGGCGATCCTCATCCCGGCGACAATCGTTTTCTTCCCTGCCGCCATGGCGTTGGCGGCGTCGATGGATCTCGTCACGATGACGATTCCAAACCGCGTTTGCGCGGCCCTGGCGATCGGCTATCTCGTCCTGGCCGTCGCGGTCGGCGTCCCTTTCGGCGTCATCTTGATCCATCTTTCCTGCGCCGCCGCGGTCCTGATCGTGATGTTCGCCATGTTCGCGCTCGGCTGGATCGGCGGCGGCGACGCCAAACTCGCGGCGGCGACGTCGCTTTGGCTCGGCTGGGGCGTGATGTTCGAATACGGCGCGACCGCCGCCCTCTACGGCGGCGCGCTGACCCTCGTCATTCTGCTGGGACGCGGCTTCGTTCTGCCGACCTGGCTTTCCCGCTGCGAATGGATCGCGCGCCTGCACGACCGCAAGACCGGCGTCCCCTACGGAGTCGCGCTCGCCGCGGCGGGAATCATGCTCTATCCCCATACGCAGATTTGGCAGGCCGCGGCGAGCCTGTAAACGCTCGGGTAGTGTCTCAGTTTGAAATTTGAGCGACCGTCTTTTTGTAGGGGCCGCGCTTTTTAGCTGGCGTGTCGGCGTCCATCGCTTCGACAATCTGCGCCCAATCCATAACCGTGTCGGACAGGCCGGCGGCCATCGCAGGCGTGACGCGAAGCGTCGTGTGGATGCGTATCCAGTTGTACCAGACGGCGTAGATCGCGACCAGATGCGCATGGTTCTCGAGAAAACGGGCTCGCTCAGAGCGAATTTTTGCGATTGGCTGGCTTCCGATCGCTCAAAACGGGCCAAAATTCGGTGAAAGATCGGATAGAGCCGCCACGCGTCCGAGTTTTCGCACGGTCTGCTTGGAGAACGCATTCGTCAGCCGAGTGAAGCGCCGATTGTGCATCCGCATCGTCAGGTTCGCGCGCTCGCTGTAAGACGTGCTGACGTAGGCCATGTCGGGCTTGCCGGTGATCTGTTCCTTCTTCGCGCCGATGCACTCGGCGGGGTTGTAGCGGCCCTTTGCGGCTTCTGGCGACGCGCCGTAAATCTTGTTCAGCATCGCGTAGTCGATATCGGCACCGAACGCGCCCTCGACGGCGTCGAGATAAGCCTTGTGGCCATCCGAGGTCAGTTGGATACGAGAGGCGACGCGCTCAGCAACGTCGTTCATGAACCAAGCTGCGCACTCGCCGTCGCGCCCGCCGACGAAACGCGAAATGATCAATTTCGTGTCCGCTTCGATCGCGGTCCAAGTCCAGGCGTCGCCGGCGCCGTCGACGGGGGTTTTCATCGTCGCGACGTTCTTGGCCTTCGCCGCCGTGAAGCTCCAGATTTCGTCGACCTGAACCCGCTTCGCCTTCACATTGCGAACCTTGGCGTCATGAAAACCGGCGCAAAAGCGGCCTGCGTCTTCCAAGAGTTTCGACACGGTGTTGATCGAAACGTCCGCAAGGCGAGACACAGAGCGCATCGAAGCGCCTTCGCAGAGCGTGGCGAGGATTTGGGCGCGCTTGGCGATATCAAGCTTATTCATGCCCGACATTATATGAACTTTAATGCTTAGTGTCAAGCACTTTATTTCACTAAGCGCAGCCTCGGCCGTTCTCTGCTCGACCCGAATGGATCACCCAAAACCTCGGGCCTGTACATATCAGAAAACTCAGATACGCGGAGGCACAGCAATTTAGCCATCTCAGCAACAGAATATCCGAGTTTATTGATATGAAACGCCACCATCTGCCGAAGCAACTTTGGATGTTCCTTCGGCGGCTCGTTCGGCTCGTGCTTTCTATATCCAAGCTTGCCCATCTCGATCCAAAACGTCTTGCTCTGATAGGGCGTAATTAGTTTCAACCGCTCGGCGCGAACCGCAATAGCGGCCATCGACACCTTCCAGTAGCCCTTCATATTCGCAAGCTGTCGGAGGTCGAATCGCCTCAATTGCGGTCGAACATCGTCAGATGGAAGCAAAAACGCGCCAGCGAACGCGTCAGCTTCGTCTTCCATTTCCTCGTCGTCCTTCACTGTTACCGTATGAAGGACCATATGGCCAAGTTCATGCGCAAGTGTATATCGAACGCGGTCGGCCGGAGCGTTGATATTTACAAAAAACAGTACTGGCAAGCCATCAATGCGCTGACTCATCGCGTCTATTAAGTCAGTGCCAAAATCGCAATGAATAATTATTCCACCGTTCGCCTCCAATAGGTCGATCATATTTTCTATTGGCCCGCGTTGGACCATCCATGTCTCTCTGACAACACGCGCAGCGTCCTCTGGGGTCAAATAGGATTTGCCGCGCCCACGATATTCATCGCGGTCGATCTCCGGAATAAATCCATTTGTCTTCCAATCAAACGATTTTAGCAACTTCTTGACATGAATGCGCCTAATATTCATTTCTGCGACTATTTGCCCAAGTAGTTTTGCCGAGAGCTTCTTTCTACGCCGGTAGTGGAATGGCGGCATTCCATACGGCGTCTCTTGCTCAAAGAAGAAAGACACCGGGAACCCGAGCGCGCCGCCGAAACTATCGATGACCTCATCCGGCGGAACGAGAATGCCGGCTTCGTATTTTGAGAGGGTGCCCTGTCCGAGCTTAAGTCGGTCCGCAAGCTCGACTTGCGTCAGCGCTCGCACCTCGCGCGCAAGCGTCAGCATACGGTGATTGAATGTCGGCATGGTTGGTCCCCGTCGATCTCACAGGGAGCCTTGGCGTGTCACGTCCCTCCATGCGTGGCCCTCTGCGCGCCGATCTTCAAGCGGCACAATCGCGGCGCACCACAACGTCCTCTTTTGGCCGATAGGGCGTGCGACTTGTGTTCTGATGAACTGCGTGCGCGTCGGATCGAGCAGATAACCCGCAGTCAGGCGGACAGGCGGCATTGGCAGTCCCGGTATGTCGTATCCTCTGTCGAAGTCTCTCGCTTGTTCCGTCGGGTAATTCTTGGTCAGGCCGTCTTCGTCCATCTTTTTCAAACGGACGACGGCGTTTGCGTCCTCAAAAAGCCAAAGGCGCAAACCGCGGATGTCGAGATCGCGCACTCTTGCGCGCCCGAGCAATCGCCGGTCGGCCTCGGCACTCATGTGCGCATAGGTGCAGGCGGCTTGCGCCCGCGCATCGAGTTCGATCAGGACGGCAGCGTCATATCCGCGATACTTGGCGTGCGCCACGCGCGCGATTTGATCGAAGTCGTCCAATACAGGCCCGAGCGCGGCCATGGTTTCGTCGAGTGAACGAGTCGGCACGACGCACTCCCATTTGATGCGCCGCCGACGCTATCACAGCGCGGACGAAAATCAAGGAAAATATTCCGAAAAATATTCCCGAGGGCGGCTATCGGCTGCTTTTCCAACGTTTTTCGGCAGCCGCCTTCGCGATCTCGGCGCGTCGCTCCGGCGTCAAGCCTTAGCCCTCGCCGCACCGCCCCTTTTGCCAAGCGCTACGGCGGCGGCGTCCTTGCCTTCGTCGCGGCCATAATCCTCTGGTTCCTCGCTCGTCGCGATGCGCATGACCTTGACGGCGTTGCCGATGACATCGGCGGGGCGCTTCTCGCCTTTAGGGCCGCGTGGCATCAGATAACTCCCGGCTTGCATCGGCGGCACTTCCCGGTGTCGGTGAAGCGCGGAAACGCTTTGCGCATGAAATCTTCGGCTGCGGCGAGCGACTCAAACGGCCCATCCCAGCCCGTCGCGCCACAGCCGGTCTTATCTTGGCCCGGCTGCCCTCTGCCGAAGTTGCAGTCCGGGCACTCGCCTTTGTGGATTCGAGATCGCTTGTGAGGCGTCATGTGCGAGACGTAGAAACTCACGCCGACTCTCCATGCTATGCGCTAAGCATATCACGGGATTGCGGCCTGGCGCGAGCGCGAGTCAAGCCCCTCAGATTTCAAACTGAGACACTACCAACGCTCGGCGCGCGCGCCGACGGTCGGCCGAAGTTCCGCGGCGAGCGGCGCGGGCCGCCCCTGCGCGCGCCCGCGCTCTTCACCCTTCAGTAATCACTTGGATACGCCTGATTAACCGTAATTTGACGATTGGCTGCTCTTATTGCCCTCACCCAGCGTCTCGAAGCGCGAGAGGGCCTTAAGTTCATGAACAGAGTGCAAATCGCGATTCTCGGCATGACGGTCGTCGCCTTCGGCGCGGCCTATGTCCTGTTCAACAGCTCGCCGGCTCCCTCGCCGGTCGCCCATGCCGCCCAGGCGCCCAAGGTCGACACGGACGAAGTCCTGGTGGCCGCGCTGGACATTCCGATGGGAACTCAGATCGGCGACGCCTCGGTCGCTTGGCAAGTGTGGCCGAAAGCGGCGATCTCCGAATACATGATCGCCAAATCGAGCGGCCCGAACGTCATGGAGGACGTCAAAGGCTCGTTGACCCGCGAGCCGTTCCTGCGCGGCGAACCGATGCGCCGGGACAAACTCGTCAAGGGCGGCAACAGCGGCTACATGTCCGCGATCCTGCCGGCGGGAATGCGCGCCGTCGCGATCAAGATCGACAATTCCGGCGATTCTTCCGCCGGCGGCTTCATCCTTCCCAACGACCGCGTCGACGTCATCAAGGTCTATCGCGACGACGAGGCGACAAAAGCCCGCGGCGTCGAAGTCTTCGGCTCGCAAACCATCCTGAGCAATGTTCGCGTTCTCGCGATCGGACAGAACGTTCAGGAGGAAAACGGCAAGAAGGTCGTCATCGGGGCCAATGCGACCTTGGAGCTCGATCCGGCTCAGGCCGAATTGATCATCCTCGCCCAGCACGCCGGCAACGCGAACCTGCATCTGGCGTTGCGCAGCCTGGCCGACAGCGCCGGCCAGGCGGAGACGGTCGGCGACGGCGCCAGCGCCGGCGGGGGCAATAATCTGACGATCGTGCGCTACGGCGCGCCGCAGACGGCGACACGCTGATGGGAGAGAGCGCCGATGGCAAAGTTCAAGATTGAGGCTCGCGGCATGAAAAATCGTCGCTTCGCGCGTCGATCCGCGCTTTCGATCGGCGCGCTGATCGCGTTTCTCGCCCTTGGGCCGCCGGCGCCGGCGCTGTCCGGGGACGCGGCGGCGCCCTCGTCGTTGTCCGCCGCGGACGGCGCCGTCAAGAGCCTGCAGCTCGGCGTCGGCCGGTCGGTGATCGTCGATCTTCCCGAGGACGCGGCCGAAATCTTCGTCGGCGAGCCCAAGGTCGCCAACGCCATCGTGCGTTCCGCGCGCCGCATCTATATCTCCACCCTGGCGCCCGGTCAGACCACGATCTTCGCGCTCGCCGCGGACAATCACACGATCGCCAGGTACGAAATTTCCGTCGGCCGCGACGTCGGGAGCCTGAAGGAATTGTTCGACGCCGCGATTCCGGGCAACGACATTCACGTGCGCACGGTCTCGGAATCGATCATTCTCACCGGTTCGGTCGCCTCGGCCGGGGATGCGGCGAAGGCGATGGACATCGCCGAGGGCTACCTCAGCCAGGCCAACAACGCCAACGGTAGCTCCGCCGCGCCGAGCGAAACGACCGGCGCGGCCGCGCCGGCCGGAACGATCGCTTCGGCCGCCTCGACCACTGGGCCCGCCTCGACCACCAGGATCGCCTCGACCGGCCCGCAAGGGAAGGTCATCAATTCGCTGACCATCCGCGGCCTCGACCAGGTCAGCCTGCGCGTCACCATCAGCGAAATTCGCCGCGAAATCGTCAAGCAGCTCGGCGTCAACATGACCGGCGTCGGTTCGGGTCCGAACCAGTTCACCGTCGACAATCCCTTCTCCGTCAACGGCACGCTCAGTTCGACGTCGGCGACCTTGGGCTGGGTCTCGGGGGGCAAGAGCCTGACGGCGACGCTCGCCGCGTTCGAACGCCAGGGCGTCGCGCGCACCCTCGCCGAACCGACGGTCACCGCCGTCTCCGGCGAAAGCGCCAAGTTCCTCGCCGGCGGCACGATCCCGATCCCGAACGGCGAGACCTGCACCGCCACCACCGGTTGCCAGCTCACCATCATTCAGCAGCCGTACGGCGTGACGCTGAATTTCACCCCGGTGGTTCTTTCGCAGGGGCGCATCCAATTGCGCATCGGCACCGAAGTCACGGACATCGACACCTCGACGCAAATCACCATCGACAACACTTCGGTTCCCGGCTTCCGCACGCGCAAGAACGAAACGACCGTCGAATTGCCGTCGGGAGGGTCGATCGCTTCGGCCGGCCTCATTTCGACCAAGACGCAACAGGCGATCAACGGCGTGCCCGGCCTGATGAACCTGCCGATTCTCGGGACTCTGTTCCGCTCGCGCGACTACCTGCGCGACGAAACCGAGCTGCTGATCGTCGTCACGCCCTACATCGTGCATGCGATCGATCCCGGCGAAGTGGCGCGGCCCGACGCCAATTTCGCCGAAGCGAGCGATCCTCAGACCTGGCTGCTCGGGCGCGTCAATCGCATCTATTCGAGTTCCGGCGCCTTGCAGCTGATGCCCGGTTACTCCGGCAAGGTTGGGTTCATCACCGACTGAGCAAAGACGAGAAAGATGCCGCGGCCGCGATCAAACGAGAGTCCAATGATGTCGAGGAACCCGACCCAACGTCGTTCGCCAGCCCTGCCCTTCGGCTGGTTGCTGCTCGCCAGCCTGGCGGCCTCGCCGCTCGCCGGCTGCGGCGTCGACTACGCCTCTAACGATTCGGTCGCGCTCGGCGATTATCACCAGCGTCACCCCATCGTCCTGGCTCAGGCGCCCACGACCCTCGACGTCTATTCCGTCGGCGGCGGGCTCGATAAGCAGTCGAAGGACAAAATCCGCGCCTTCGCCGAGCGCTATAGCGCGCTGGGCGCGAGCCGGATCACCATTCTGGCGCCGGCGGGCCAGCCGGAGACGGACCGCCGGATCGTCGACGATATCCGCCGAACCCTGGCCTCGAAGGGCTTACGCGGCTATGTCGGCGTCGGCGTCTACCCGGTCGCCGACGCGACGCGCGCCTCGCCGGTGCGGATGATATTCCAAGGTCTGAAGGCCGGCGTGCCGACGCCGTGCGGCCAGTGGCCGAGCGATATCGCGTCGGGCGGTTCGATCGAGGGCTGGAAGAACGATTATTACCCGAATTTCGGCTGCGCGACCCAGTCCGTGCTCGCCGCCCAGGTCGACGATCCGCGCGACCTCGCGCAGGCCCGCGCGTACGACCCTCCGGACGTCGCCATGCGGATGCGGGCGATCGACGACGTGCGCCAGGGCCAGGATCCCGGAACCAACTGGAAGATCCAGATCACGCCGATCGGTCAGGTCGGAGCGGGGAGCTGAGCCATGCGCGTTCAGGCAGTCGAGCAGCCGGAGCCGGTCGCCGCGCCGCGGGCGGCGACCATTCCGCAAATCGATCCGGTTCCTCGCGTATCCATTCAAGCCTTTTGCGAGACCGCGGAGACCGCCGCCGTCGTCCAGGCGGCGGTCGGCGATCGCCGCATGACCAAGACGCACGTCAAGCAGAACATGGGCGGAGCGGCCGCCGCGGTCGAGGCCTACCGCAACGCTCCGACGCCGAACGTCATCGTGCTCGAGGCGACGGCGAACCGCGATCTGCTCGTCGAGCAACTCGACGAACTCTCGCAATATTGCGACGCGGGAACGAAGGTCGTCATTCTCGGCAGAGTCAACGATATCGTGCTCTATCGGCAGTTGATGGCGCGCGGCGTCAGCGAGTATCTCGTCGCCCCGTTCAGTGCGGTCGAGTTCGTTCAGGCGATTTCGCATCTCTTTCGCTCGCCCGGCGCCAAACCGCTCGGCCGCGTGATCTCGGTCATCGGCGCCAAGGGCGGCGTCGGATCGTCGACGATCGCCCATAATCTTTCGTGGGCGCTCGCCACGCACCTGGAAATGGCGACGATCGTCGCAGACTTCGACCTGGGCTTCGGCACGGCGGGCCTCGACTACAACCAGGATCCGCCGCAGGGCGTCGCGGAGGCGGTGTTCGCGCCCGAACGCGTCGACGCGAACCTGATCGACCGTCTTCTGTCCAAGTGCGGCGACAATTTGAACCTGTTGGCGGCGCCGGCGACGCTCGATCGCCTCTACGATTTTTCCGAGACGTCATTCGATTCGGTCGTCGATACGATGCGCGCCTCGACGCCCTGGATCGTCCTGGACCTTCCTCACGCCTGGACCGGGTGGACGCGGCGCATGCTCGTCGGCTCGGACGAAGTCGTCATCGTCGCCGGGCCGGATCTGGCCAACTTGCGCAACGCCAAGAACATCATCGACAACGTCCGCGGCTCGCGTCCCAACGACTATCCGCCCCGTCTGGTCATCAATGGCGTCGGCATGCCCAAGCGCCCGGAAATCTCGGTGGCGGATTTCGCCAAGACCGTGGAAATGGAGGCGTTCGCCGTCATCCCTCACGACGCCAAGCTCTTCGGCGCGGCGGCCAACAACGGGCAGATGATCGCTGAAATCGAGCCTAAGGGAAAAGTCGCCGAAATTTTCGCCGATCTGGCCAGCCAAGTCGCGGGCCGCGGCGAAGCGCGCAAGGCCAAGCGCGGCCTCCTTGATCCGCTCATCGCCAAATTCGTCCGGAAGAAAGCCTGAAAGCCGCGCGTCGAGACACGAGAAGCGTCGGCGCCGGCGGTCGACAACCCACACGGCGGCCGCAGACGCAGGGAAACGAAGCATGTTCGGCAAGCGTTCCAATCCCGGATTGAGCGTCGAACCGGCGCCGCCGCCCGACAGCGCTCCCGCGCCTAGGCCGGAGACGACGAAGCCGGCGGCGAGCGCCGAGCCGCCGTCGATGGGGAATCCGGAACGCCGGTCCGATGGCTATTTTCAAACCAAGTCGATGATTTTTGGCGCGCTGATCGAGGCGATCGATCTGGCGGCGCTGACCAAACTCGATCCCGAGAGCGCGCGCGAGGAAATTCGCGACATCGTCAATGAAATCGTGACGATCAAGAATCTCGTCCTGTCGATCTCCGAGCAAGAGGACTTGCTCGACGACATCTGCAACGACGTGCTCGGCTTCGGGCCGCTCGAACCGCTGTTGTCGCGCGACGACATCGCCGACATCATGGTCAACGGGCCCACGCGCTGCTTCATCGAAGTCGGCGGCAAGATTCAATTGACCAACGTTCGGTTTCGCGACGGCGCCCAATTGATGAACATCTGCCAGCGCATCGTCAGCCAAGTCGGCCGGCGCGTCGACGAAGCCTCGCCGATCTGCGACGCGCGCCTGATGGACGGCTCGCGCGTCAACGTCATCGCGCCTCCATTGGCGATCGACGGCGCCGCGCTGACGATCCGCAAGTTCAAGAAGGACAAGCTGACGCTCGATCAACTCACGCGCCTCGGCGCGATTTCGCCCGCCGGAGCCGAAATCCTCAAGATCATCGGTCGCGTTCGCTGTAACGTCATCATTTCCGGCGGCACGGGCTCGGGCAAGACGACGCTGCTCAATTGCCTGACCCATTACATCGAACCGGACGAGCGCGTCATCACCTGCGAAGACGCGGCGGAATTGCAGTTGCAGCAGCCGCATGTCGTGCGTCTGGAAACGCGCCCGCCCAATCTCGAAGGCGCCGGGCAGGTCACGATGCGCGATCTGGTCAAGAATTGCCTGCGCATGCGGCCCGAGCGGATCGTCGTCGGCGAGGTGCGCGGCCCGGAAGCCTTCGATCTCCTGCAGGCGATGAACACCGGCCACGACGGCTCGATGGGGACGCTTCACGCCAATTCGCCGCGCGAGGCGCTCAGCCGCATGGAGTCGATGATCACGATGGGCGGTTATTCCCTGCCCTCGCGCACCATTCGCGAGATGGTCACCTCGTCGGTCGACGTGGTCATCCAGACCGCGCGCCTGCGCGACGGATCGCGCCGCATCACCCACATCACCGAGGTGATGGGCATGGAGGGCGACGTCATCATCACCCAGGATCTGTTTGTCTACGAAATCCTCGGCGAGGACGCGCAAGGCAAGCTCAAGGGCCGGCATCGTTCGACCGGAATCGGCCGGCCGCGTTTCTGGGACCGCGCGCGCTATTTCGGCGAGGAGCAGCGCCTCGCCGCGGCGCTCGACGCCTCGGAAATCAATGAAGCGCCGTAGCGCTTCGACACACAGGGGCGCACAGCGATGGTCAATAACCTGGTTTTGGCGGCGGGCTGCGCGGTGGTCGCGTGCGCGGGGGTGGCGTTCGTGTTCGCGGGCGGCGATTCGCGGGCCGGCAAACGGCGCGCGGCGCTCAAACAGGCCGACGCGAAGTCCAGCGCCGGCGCGGTCGACAAGGCGGCGAAGAAGAAGCAGATCGCCGAAAACATCAAGGATCTGGAAAAGAAATCGAAGCGCAAGCGCCCGGACCTGCAAACGCGCATCGAGCAGGCCGGGCTGTCGATCTCCCGTCAACGGTTCATGATCGTCTTCGCGGTCATCGCCGTCGCGCTCGGCGGCTTGGTCTACTTCGAGTCGGAAAGCCCGCTGCTGGCGGGTCTGGTCGCGGCGATCGGCGCCCTCGGCGTCCCGAATCTGCTGCTCGCCCGACTTCGCGCGCGCCGAATCAACAAATTCGTCGCCATATTTCCCAATGCGCTGGACATCCTCGTGCGCGGCGTCAAGGCCGGCCTGCCGCTCGGCGACACGTTGCGCATCATCGCCAACGAATCGCCCGAACCGGTGCGGTCGGAATTTCGCAAGATCGCCGAGGCCCAAGCGCTCGGCCTGCCGCTGACGGAAGCGGTCGAGAAAATGGCTCGCCGCGTGCCCGTCAGCGAGACGAATTTCTTTTCGATCGTCATCGGCATCCAGACCAAGGCCGGCGGCAACCTGTCCGAGGCGATCGGCAACTTGTCGCGAACCGTGCGCGAGAGAAAGAAAATGAAGGGAAAAGTCAACGCGATGTCGATGGAGGCCAAGGCCTCCGCGGCGATCATCGGCGCAGTTCCCTTCGTCGTCACCGGCCTGCTTTATCTGTCCTCGCCGAAATATATCAGCCTGTTGTGGACGACGCAGCACGGGCGGATCGTGGCGGCGATCGCCATATTCTGGATGAGCATCGGCGTCGTGATGATGAAGAAGATGATCAACTTCGATTTCTGATCGGACGAGCGTGATGTTGGACTTTGTTCTCAGCAAGTTGGGCGATTTGCATTTTGTCGCGCTTCTCCTCGCCGCGCTCGGCTGCGCGGCGACCGTCTTGATGGTGTTCGCGCCGTTGCTGCAGAGCGACAATCTCTCCCGCCGAATCAAGGCGGTCAGCACCGAGCGGGAACGCATCCGCCTGCGAGAGCGCGAGAAGCTGGCGGCCAAGCAAAGCAAGACGCCATTGCGCGTCAAGCCCAGCGCCATGTTGAAAAATCTCGTCGATGCGCTCAATCTGACGAGCTGGCTGAGCACCGAGAAAGCCAAGGAGACCCTGGCGAAGGCCGGGTTCCGCGGCGCCGGCGCCGAATACGCTTTTGTCACGTTTCGACTTGTTGCGCCGATCGTGTTCGCCGTGTTGGCGACCGTCTATATTTTCATCATCGCGAAATGGGCTCAGTCGCTGCCAATGAAGATCGGCTTTGTCATGTTTGCGATATATGCGGGCGTCAAGGCGCCGGAAATCTATCTGCGCAATTCGACCACCAAGCGGCAGAAGTCGTTGGAGCGCGCCTATCCGAACATGCTCGATCTCTTGGTGATCTGCGCCGAATCGGGCATGTCGATCGAAAACGCGGTGCGCAAGGTGAGCGCGGAAGTCGGCGTCGAGAGCATCGACATGGCCGAGGAACTGACCCTGCTGGCGGCGGAAATGTCCTATCTCCAGGATCGGCGCACCGCCTTCGAGAACTTCAGCGTCCGCACCGGGCTCGAATCGATTCGTTCTCTCAACACCGTCTTGATCCAGTCCGAGCGCTACGGCACGCCGCTGGGCGCGGCGCTGCGGGTGCTCAGCCAGGAGAGCCGCGACCAGCGCATGAACGCCGCCGAAAAGAAGGCGGCGTCGTTGCCGCCGACGCTGACGGTGCCGATGATCCTGTTCTTTCTGCCCGGCCTCTTCGCCGCGATCCTCACGCCGGCGGCCATTCAGATCAACCACTGGAATTGACCGGCCGCGCGCCGGGATTCGTCGATTTCCGTTGCGCGACGCGGCGCGCCGACGCATGATTCGTCATGCGCCGCCAGACTTCCCAATCATCGTCCGTCCGTCTTGATCCGATTCCGCCCGAAGCGGCCGAGGCCGCTAAGAAGCGGAGCCTTTCGGCGCGCGCCGGGGCGGGCGCCGGGCCGCGTTATCTCAAGGGCTTGAACGAGGAACAGCGGCGGGCGGTCGAAACGCTCGAGGGGCCGGTGCTCGTTCTCGCGGGGGCCGGCGTAGGCAAGACGCGGGTTCTGACCACCCGCATCGCCCATCTCATCGCCACCGGCCGCGCCAAGGCGCACGAGATTCTGGCGGTCACCTTCACCAACAAGGCGGCGCGCGAAATGCGCGAGCGCGTCGGCGCCCTGACCGGCGTCGCCGAGGGCATGCCCTGGATGGGCACTTTCCATTCGATCGGCGCCAAGGTCTTGCGCCGTCACGCCGAACTGGCGGGCCTCAAGCCGAATTTCACCATCCTCGACGCCGACGACCAAATCCGCCTCGCCAAGCAGATCCTGCAGGCGGAGAATATCGACGACAAGCGCTGGCCGGCGCGCGCCCTGGCGAGCCAAATCGACGCGTGGAAGAATCGCGGCCTCGATCCCGCGCATGTTCCGCCCGGCGAGGCGAGCGCCTTCGCGGGCGGTCGCGGCGGCGCGCTCTACGCCGCCTATCAGCAGCGGCTGAAGGAGCTCAACGCCGTCGATTTCGGCGACCTGCTGCTCGAAAGCCTGCGCCTCTTTCGCGAGCGCGCGGAGGTTCTCGCGCAGTATCAAAATCGCTGGCGCTACATTCTCGTCGACGAATATCAGGACACCAACGTCGCGCAGTATCTGTGGTTGCGGCTCCTCGCGCAGGGGCGCCGCAATCTCTGCTGCGTCGGCGACGATGACCAGTCGATCTACGGCTGGCGGGGCGCCGACGTCGACAACATCCTTCGCTTCGAGCACGATTTTCCCGGCGCCAAAGTCATCCGCCTCGAGCGCAATTACCGCTCGGGCGGCCATATTCTCGCGGTCGCCGCGGGGCTGATCGCCCACAACCGCAATCGCCTCGGCAAAACGCTCTATACGAGCGCCGGGGCCGGCGACAAGCCGACCGTGAGCGGCCTCTGGGACAGCCAGGAGGAGGCGCGCGTCGTCGGCGAGGAGATCGAAGCGGCGCAGCGCGCCGGCGTTTCGCTCGACGAAATGGCCATTCTCGTGCGCGCCTCGTTTCAAATGCGCGAGTTCGAGGAGCGTTTCATCGCGCTCGGCATCCCCTATAAGGTGATCGGCGGACCGAGATTCTACGAGCGGGCCGAAATCCGCGACGCGCTGGCCTATTTGCGTTGCGTCGCCCAGCCGGACGACGATCTGGCTTTCGAGCGCATCTACAATCTGCCCCGGCGGGGCTTAGGCGAAACGACGCTGAACGCGCTGCACGCTTATCGCCGGAGCGCCGGCGTTTCGCTGATGCGCGCGGCGCGCGTGCTGGTCGAAAGCGAGGAGCTCAAGGCGCGGCCGCGCCAGATCCTGCGCGACCTGCTGCAACGTTTCGAGCGTTGGTCGGCTCAGATCGACGTCGCCCCGCATGAAGAACTCGCCCAGACGATCCTCGAGGAGAGCGGCCTGATCGACATGTGGAAGGCGGAGGGCGCCGCCGACGCCGCGGGACGGCTGGAAAACCTGAAGGAATTCGTGCTCTCGATGGGCGATTTCCCGACGCTCGCCGCGTTTCTCGAACACGTCTCGCTGGTCATGGAGGTCGAGAGCGGCGAAGGCGGCGAGCGCGTTTCGATCATGACCCTGCACGCCGCCAAGGGCCTCGAATTCGACGTGGTGTTCCTGCCGGGCTGGGAAGAAGGTCTGTTTCCCCATCAGCGCTCGCTCGAAGAGAACGGACGCGCAGGGCTCGAGGAGGAACGGCGGCTCGCCTATGTCGGGATCACGCGCGCGCGCCGAAACGTCAAGATTTATTTCGCCGCCAATCGGCGCGTGCGCGGGCTGTGGCAGACCTCGCTTCCCTCGCGTTTCATCGACGAGTTGCCGGAGGATCGCGTCGCCGTGGTCGAAGCTTCGAGCGCGGCGCACGGCGGTTACGGCGTTGCGCGTTTCCAGCGCGAATCCTCGTTCTCGTCGCGCTATGAAACGCCGGGCTGGCGGCGCGCGCGGGACAGCGCGGCGCAGCAGGAGGCCGTTTCGCCGGCGACGGCGCGGGTGATCGAAGGCCACGCGGTCTCGCGGACGAACGCGCCTTCCGCTTTCGCCGCGGGCGCCCGCGTGTTCCACGTCAAGTTCGGAAACGGAAGCGTCGTCGCGGTCGACGGCCCCAAGCTCACGGTCGATTTCGATCGCGCGGGCCGCAAGATGGTGCTCGACAGTTTCGTCGCCGCGGCGGATTGAACCCGCGCTCAAGCCGCCTTCGACTTGGGCTGGACCTCGGCGCTGTAATCGTCGATCAGCGCCGCGGTCAACGCTCCGGGCGCGAATTTGTACGGGCCGATCTCGCGGACCGGCGTCACCTCGGCCGCGGTTCCCGTGATGAAGCATTCGCCGAGGGTCGACAGCTCCTCGGGCATGATCCGGCGTTCGACCACCTCGACGCCGCGCCGGCGGGCGAGTTCGATCACCGTCTGTCGCGTCACGCCGTCGAGAAAACAATCGGGGGTCGGCGTGTGGATGACGCCGTCCTTGACGAAGAAAACATTGGCGCCCGTGCATTCCGCGACCCGGCCCTGCCAATCCAGCATGAGGGCGTCGGCGTAGCCGCGCCGCTCCGCGCGATGTTTGGAGATCGTGCAAATCATGTAGAGGCCCGCGGCCTTCGCGCGCGCCGGGGCGGTCGCCGGATCGGGGCGCCGATAGTCGGCGATGTCGAGGCGGATGCCTTTCATGCGCTGCGCGGGATCGAAATAGCTCGGCCACTGCCAGACCGCGACGGCGAGATGGATCTTGTTGTGCTGGGCTGAAACGCCCATCATTTCCGAGCCGCGCCAGGCGATCGGACGGACATAGGCGTCGACGAAACCGTTGTTGGCGAGCGCAAGCGCCTTGGCCGCGTCGATCTCCGTCACGCTCCAGGGGACCTCGAAATCGAGAATGCGCGCGGATTCCTTCAAGCGCTCGGAATGCTGGGTCGACTTGAAGATCACGCCGCCATAGGCGCGCTCCCCTTCGAAGACCGCGCCGCCGTAATGCAGGCCGTGCGTGAGGACGTGAATTTGGGCGGCGCGCCAGGGCGTCAACCGGCCGTCGAACCAAATCCATCCGTCTCGATCGTCGAATGTCGGGTCCGCCATGGAGTTCTCCTTGAGGAATGCGAAGGGGCGGTTTTGATTTTGTCCTCGCCCGGATTAAATAGCCCAGCCGCATTTGCGTCGGCAATCCCTATCAGGGGCGCCGCAATATGTCAACAATGCTGACCTAATGGCCGACTCGCCGCGCACGAGCGCCAAGACGAAGGCGCGCTCGGCGTCCGAGCGCGAAGGCGCGCCGATGTACGATCTGATCGAGCTGCTCTATTTCGCCTATCGCGATTTTGTCGGCGACGCCGATCGGCTGCTCGTGGTCTACGGTTTTGGTCGCGCCCATCACCGGGTCCTGCACTTCGTCAGCCGACATCCCGGCTTGACCATCGCGGCGCTGCTCGACATCCTCAAGATCACCAAGCAGAGCCTCAACCGGGTGCTCAAGGAATTGATCGCCAAGAATTTCATCGACGCGCGCGCCGGCGCCTATGATCGGCGCCGTCGTCAGCTCTATGCGACCGAGGAGGGGGAAAGATTGGCCCACGACCTTGCGCGATTGCAGACCCGACGCTTCACCGGCGCGATGGAACGACTCGGCCCGGGCGGGAAAGACCATGCGGCGGCGTTCCTGATCGCGATGATCGACGCCGGAGAACGCGAGCGCGTCATCGCATTGATCGGCGCCGGCCGCCGGAGGGACGCTTGAGCGAAACGCGCCTTGCGCCGCAGGACGACGCCGCCCATGTGCTCGTGGTCGACGACGACCGGCGCCTGCGCGACCTGCTTTCCACTTATTTGAGCAAGCACGGTCATCGCGTGACGGTCGCCGTTTCGGCCGGCGAGGCGCGGGGATTCCTCGAAAGCCTGGCGTTCGACATCATCGTGCTCGACGTGATGATGCCCGGCGAAGACGGCTTTGCGTTCGCCGCCAGCCTGCGCCTTCGCTCCGAGGTGCCCATCGTCATGCTCACCGCGCGCTCCGACGCCGCCGATCGCGTTCGCGGCCTCGAGCTCGGCGTCGACGACTATCTCGCCAAACCTTTCGAGCCGCGCGAATTGCTGTTGCGCATCGGTTCGGTTCTCAGGCGAACCCGCGCCCTCGGCGCCAGAGCCGGGGACGCGGTCGTCCGGTTCGGACCGTTCGCCTTTTCGCTGGAGCGCGGCGAATTGCGCAATGGGATGGAAGTCGTCCGTCTCACCGAGCGCGAACGCGAGATTTTGCGCCTGCTTTGCGCCAATGCCGGCGCGAGCGTATCGCGCGAGGCGCTGTCGGGATCGGGCGCGGCCGCCCAGGAGCGCACGGTCGACGTGCAGATCAACCGCCTACGGCGCAAGATCGAAGACGATCCGGCCAATCCGGTCTTTCTGCAGACCGCGCGCGGCTCCGGCTATCGCCTCGTCGCCGACGGATGAACGCGATGGCCTTGAGGCCCGCGCTGCGAGCGCTCACGCGGTTTCGCGAAATCTGGCGATTGGGGGCGCGCGGACTCGCCGATCGCCTGCCCAAGGGGCTTTACGCGCGCTCGCTGCTCATCGTCATCGTGCCGATGGTGCTGCTGCAGACCGCGGTCACCTATGTCTTCATGCAGCGCCATTGGGACCTCGTGACCCATCGCTTGTCGGCGGCCGTCGCGCGAGACGTCGGCGCCATGGTCGATCTCTATTCCGCGATTCCGCCCGGCGGAGACGATAAGCGATTGCGCACGATCGCCTCCGAACGGTTCCGCATGGACGTCGAATTGATGCCGGCCGGCCCGCTGCCGCCGAAAATGCCCAAAACGTTTTTCAACTCGCTCGATCCGCTTACCCGCGCGCTGCCGGAAGAACTCGGCATGCAAGTGCGCTTGCCTTTCTGGGTCGACACCGTCGGTCGTTCGGGGTTGATGGAGATCCGCGTGGACTTCGGCGACCGCGTCCTACGCCTGGTGACGCGCCGCAGTCTCGCCAATGAGGCGAACGTTCATATCTTCATTCTCTGGATGCTCGGCGCCTCGATCGTGCTGGTCACGGTCGCCATCCTCTTCCTGCGCAACCAGATCCGCCCGATCCTGCGCCTCGCCGAGGCGGCGGAGGATTTCGGCAAGGGGCGCGACGTCGATTTCCATCCGCGCGGCGCGCGCGAAGTTCGCCAAGCCGGCTACGCCTTCATCGAAATGAGGCGGCGCATCGAACGCGCCTCCGAACAACGCACGGCGATGCTCAACGGAGTCAGCCACGACCTGCGCACGATCCTGACGCGCTTCAAACTGTCGCTGGCGGTCATCGACGAGTCCGCGGAAATCGAGCTTTTGCAGAAGGACGTCGACGAGATGCGGCGCATGCTCGAAGCCTATCTCGCTTTCGCGCGCGGCGACGCCGGCGAACCGACGCAGACGACGGACTTGCGCGACATGCTCGACGATCTGCGCTCCGGCGCCGAGCGCCATGGCGCGCGCGTCGACGTCGAGGCGAAGGGCGATCTCAACGTCAAGGTCAGGCCGCTCGCGCTGAGACGCTGCCTCGGCAATCTGCTCGCCAACGCGCAGCGCCATGGCCAGGCGATCGTGGTGCGCGCCGCGCGCGAGCAGCGTTTCGTCACGATTCACATCGACGACGATGGACCCGGCATCGCGCCGGAGCATCGCGAAGACGTATTCCGGCCTTTTCACCGGCTCGACGAAGCGCGCAACCAGGACGAAGGC